>NZ_JAAGPQ010000089.1:0-32417 GCF_017104985.1 Paraburkholderia sp. Ac-20342
GCTTCTTGGCCGCGTCGAGCTTGCCGCTCAAGGCGGCGACGCCCTGCTGCGCGAGCGAGCCGGCCGGCGCGCCGTTGCCCAGCGTGGTTTCCTGCGCCGCGGCCAGCATCAGCGAGCGCAGCGGCGAGTCGGCCGCCGCCAGCAGGTTCGCCAGGCGCGCGCCCTGGTCCACACCGTTGAACGGCACCACGTCGATATCGCCGAGCAAGGCATCCCATTGGCGGATGTACTCGTCGTAATAGAGCCGCGTCATGCCGGCCTTCAGGTCGTCGAGACCATTCGGCGTCAATACGGATTCCTCGCGTCCCAGCACCCAATCGTCCTTGGCGATATCGAGCACCGCCGCGTCGCGCAACTGGACGAACTTCCGGTAACCGGCCCGCGTATAAGCGCCCGACACGCCACGCGTCAACGGCGCGCCGCTCTTGCGCACCAGCACCAGCGCGGCATTGCGCCCAGCGGCATTGGCAACGCTGAACTCCGGCAGCCTGCTCTGTTCGAGATCGCGTTTGACGCGGTTGAACAGGCGCTGGGTCAGCGGCATCTTCGCGAGCGTCGCCCGCGCCTGCGCGATCAGGTCCTTGTCGAGCGGCAGCGACGCATCGAAGCGCGCCGGCTGGAACAGCGCCGCCAGATGACCATCGATATCGTTGCGCTGCTCGTCGCTCGCATCGCGCAACGGTCCACGGCGCCAATCGACATCGGCCCACAGGCGCACCGAGTCGGCGTCATAGTGCAGCGAATCGCCGAGCATCAGGTAGGCGCGCAGTACTTCATACTGGAAGTCGGGATTGTTCGCGTCGCCGCGGCGCAATTCGTCTTCCATGCGGCTCACCACGAGCGGCAGCAGCGTCTGCCGCAACAGCCGCCGATAACTGGTCTGCGCTTCGAGGCCGAGCTTGTCGCCTTGATAAAGGCCGAGGCGCGACAGCCACGGCACGCTTTTATCGCGGTCCGCATAACCGCCGGGCAGATCGCGCGCGGCATTGAGCAGCGGCAGCAAGGCCAGCGGGTTGTCGCTGGGCTGCGTGCTCTGCGCGAGCTTCTGCAATGCGGCCACATGCTGCTGCACCTTGGCCACGTAGGCTTCGTTGCGCTGATAGCTGACGAAAAACAGCACCAATGCCAGCACCGCGACGACCCCGATCGCCGCGAGCGCGGCGCGCTGGAACCACGCGCGGCGCCGCTCCAGTTTCTGGTTCACGCCCGCGAGCCCGGCTTCCTCGAAAATCACGTTGCGCAGCAGCTTCGTGATGAAGTACGCCCGCCCGCTCGCCGCATCCGGCACGACGACCTGTTGCTGAAAACCGAGCGCCGAGGCCACCGCGCTCATTACGCGGTCGATCGGCCGGCCTTCCTGGGTGCCGCTCGTGAAATACACGCCACGCAGCAGCGCGGACTGCTCGAAACGGGACGTGCTGAAGGTTTCGTTCAGAAAGCTCTTCAGCATCGCCTGCAACCCCGCGAACTGCTGCGGGAATCCATAGACGAGCGCGCGCCGGTGCACGTCGGTCTCGCGCTGCATGCGATTCAGCACGCGCGCCTGCAACTGCTTTTCGAGTGCCTCGAATTCGGCCGGAAACGCGGCCAGCGCGTCGTCGGGCGAGCCCTGCTCCGTGTAGGGGAACGTCATGCCCCAGACCTGTTCGCGCTCGTCGCGGCCGAGGTCGTCGAAAAACTCGGCGAAACCGGCGAGCAGATCGCATTTGGTCACGATCACGTAGACCGGAAAGCGCATGCCGAGCTGGCCGTACAGTTCCTTGAGCCGTTCGCGCACGGCCTTCGCCTGCTGGTCGCGCTGGGTGTCCGACAGTTGCAGCAGATCGCGCGCCGACAGCGCGACGATCACGCCGTTCAGCGGCCGGCGTGGCCGGTATTTGCGCAGCAGTTGCAGGAAACCGGCCCAGCCGGCCTGATCGGCCTCGGCGAAACTATCCTGGGTGGTAAAGCGGCCCGCCGTGTCGAGCAGCACCGCATCGTCGGTGAACCACCAGTCGCAATTGCGCGTGCCGCCCACGCCGCCGACCGACTGCTTGCCGAGCCGGTCGGCCAGCGGAAACTTGAGCCCCGAGTTCAGCAGCGCGGTGGTCTTGCCCGTGCCGGGCGCGCCGACGAACATGTACCACGGCAATTGATAGACATACTGACTACCGAAGCGGCCCTTGACCCGCGCCTTGCGCAAGGTCGCCATCGCCGCCTCGAAACGCTGCTTCAGGGCCGCGATGTCGGCCTCGGATTCTTTCTTGCCGGGCGCGGGCTCGTCCGTTCCCTGCGCCACCACGCGCGTGAAGCGGACGTTCGCGAGCCGCATCGCGAGCCAGCGCACGGCCCAGTAGAGCGCCCACAACAGCAGCAATACGACGATCACGACCCAGCGGCTGCCGGTGCTGTCGAGCGGCTCGTGACCGGCATACGCGACGAGCGGCCCCTCGACCCAGACGATCAGCGACAGCGCGAGCACGCCGAGCAGCGACAGCACGATGGGCCGTTTCAGCCAGTTGAAGATTTTCATGCCCGGCTCCTCTGTGCCTTGCGCGACGAACGTCTCATCAGGTTCTTCACGATGCCGCTCCCGGCGCCAGCACCGTGATATCGACGCGGCGGTTGCGCGCGCGATTCGCGGCGGTGTCGTTGGGCGCGATCGGTTCGGCATCGCCGCGCCCTTCGGCGCTGAAACGGCCAGGCGTGCCGGCGCGGGCCGCGAGCATGTCGCGCACCGCTTCGGCGCGCGCCTGCGACAGATGCCAGTTCGACGGGAAGCGCGCGGAGAAGACGCGCTGATTGTCCGTATGACCGGCCACGACCACATTGCCCTGCACGGCCTTCAAGGCATCGCCGATCCGTTCGATGAGCGGCACGAAACCCTCGGCCAGATCGGCGCTGCCCGACGCGAACAGGCCGTCGCCGTTGATCGTGACGACGGTCCGGTCGGGCAACTCGGCCACGCGCACGAGACCGCGGGCGATTTCCGGCGCGAGGAACTGCGACAGCTTCGGCGCAAGCTTGGGCGCGGCCGCGAGTTTCGAGGCCAGCGCGGGCGCGGGCGCGACCCGAATCCCGTGCAGCGCTTCGAATACGCGGTCGGACATGTCGTTGAGCCGGAAGCTCAGCACCAGATGAACGACCACGAGCACGAGGCAGGCCACCGCCGCCGCGACCCACAAGGGCACCAGTTGCAGCAGCGGCTTGCGCTCGACCTTGACCGGCAGCCAGTGCGGCGACAGATCGCGCTCGGCCGCGCCGCGCTGGCCGCGAATCATCTGTTCGAGGCGTTCGCGGATCGTGTCGAGCTGCGTGCGGCCGCCGTCGATCAGACGGTAGCGTCCTTCGAAACCGAGGCCGAGAATCACGTAGATCAGTTCGAGCACGTCGACATTGCCGGCGGGGTTCTGCGCGAGACGCTGCAGAATCAGGAAGAAACGCTCGCCGCCCGAGGCCTCGTTGTGGAACGTCACAAGCAGGCTGCGGCTGCCCCACAGGCCCGCGCCCCACGGCGTGCTGGCGATCGCTTCGTCGAGGAAGGTGCACAGGCAATAGCGCGAGGCGCCGAGCTTCTCGTCGTCGATGCCGTTCGCGCGGCCCTGGGCTTCGAAGTTGCGCATCATCTGCATCAGCTGGTTGCGCAGGTCTTCGACGTTCGGATGCGTCGGCAACTGGCGCAACGGCAGCGCCAGTTCGATCAGCGGGTTGGCCGCGCGCAGCAGCGGATTGAGCCCGCCGCCCGCGGGCAGCATCGGTGCGGGCGCCGCCGCGGCCGCCATGAACGCGGCCCGCGCGCCGCCCGGGGTCGGAATCAGGATCGTCGCGCCGGGGTCGTCGGCGGGACCACGCAGTTCGTCAGGAGTCACGATGAACGTCCTCAATCAAGGTATCAGCGGCGAATCGCCCAGAATTCCATCGCGAGACCGGGAAATTCGCCGGCGACGTGCAGCGCCATGCCGGCGGAACTCGCGAACTGCTTCCACAGCTCGTTGCCGCGATCGAGTTCGAAGTAGGTAAAGCCCGCATGAAACGGCAACTGCCGGGGCGCCACCGGCAACGCGCGCAGGCCGATGCCCGGCAGTTGCAGATTGACCAGATCGCGAATGCGCTCGATCGGTCCGATCTTCACCTGCGGCGCGAAGCCGGTCAGGATGTGCTCGGCCGGCATCTGCGCGCGCACCGCGAGCACGAAGGTGGCACCGGCAAACAGCGTCTTGTCCGGCACGATCGCCACGCGCAGGCCGAACTTGCGCTCTTCGAGCGGGATCGCCACCGCGTGCGGGTCCATCACCATGCTCAGCGACGCGCGGATATCGTCGATCACCGGCGCGAAGGTCTCGCGCAACCATTCGTGGCGATACACCGGATACGCGGGCGGGCGCTTCGACGCCTGGCTGAAAGTCGCCAGTTCGCCGGCCAGTTGCACCGCCACCTCGTAGAGCGCTTCGGGATGCAGACCGGTCATCGTCGAGAGATGCGAGGCCAGCGGCTCGTGACGGTTGATCAGCTGCAACAGCAGGAAATCGGCCACTTCCGCGACGCCCGTCACGCCGGGCTGCGCGAGGCGGCCGGCCAGCGCTTCGCCACGCTGATGCAGCAGGCCCACGAGATCGTCGACGAAGGCGCCGAGGCGGCGCGCCACGCGATAGTCGAGACACGGCGGGCTGTAGTCGTTTTCGAGCACGACCCGGTTGTCGGGCAGGCGTTCGAGCACGCGCGCCACGCCCAGCGCCGTGTAGGCGTTCGCCACGTCGGGGGCGAGCGCGAGGCGCACCCGCAGTTTGCCGATCTGCATCAGCGCCGCGCCGGCGTTCGGATCATTGCTGTCGCTCACGTCGAGTTCGGCGATACGGTGGCGCGCGAAGTTCTCCTCGCTCGCCTCGTTGCCGGTTTCGGCCACGCCCGGCCGGCGCACCGGCAGCGCCAGTTGCACCAGCACGTTGCGGGTGCCCTCGGGAATGTCGAGCGGCTCGGGCAGGTCGTCGTCGGCGGGCAGATCGAATGGCGTGCCGTCGGGCAGCACACCGGCGCAGGACAGCAGCGCGAGCTTGCCGAGCTTGAGCAGCGGCTCGTCGATCTCCAGCGCGGTAAAGCCCCAGCTATACGGACGCAGGCCGGCGGCGCGCGTCTCCAGTTGCCGCTGCAGATAGCGGTCGTGCTGCTGCAAATGCTGGGGCTGCAGAAACATCCCCTCGGACCAGATGACTTTGCTATTCCAGGACATGTTGTTTCGTTCGAACGTTTTTGGGTGGGATCGGCTCAAGGTTTCGGCTGACGTGCGCGGGCCGCGTGCAGTTCGTCGATCTGGGCCTCGTACGCGTCATTGAACGCCTGGCCGAAAAGCTTCTGGAAGTCGTCCTCGGCTTCGCGCGCGACGGCGCCCTGCAAGCCGACGAACAGGTCCCATAGCTTCGCCTTGCGGTTCGACAGCACTTTTTCGAAGGCGCCCGGGTCTTTCAGCTGCGCTTCGATCGAGGCGGGATCGAAGCGGCCCAGCACATGCGCGAGCGCCGCGCGCATGCCGGCCAGCACGGCGAGTTCGTGCGCCTCGATATCGTCGAAGGCGCGCTTGAGCGCTTCGTCGGGCGGCAGATAGCCGGCCGTGCGGCCGGTCAGCATCTGCGCCAGCGCGCTGTCGACGTCGGGGAAAAATTTGAGCGGGTTGTTGTCGCGCGCGACGATCACGGTCGTGTCGAGGCGGGCTTCGCGTTTGGTCATCGAGCGGGCCCGCAATACCGCCATCGTGCCGCGCAGTGCTTCGCGCAACATCGTGCCGATCAGGCGCGCGAACTCCGGCCCGGGCAGATTCGGCGCGCACGAGGGGTCGAGGCCGAGTCCTTCGAGCAGGGCCTGGAAGAGCACGGCGCGGTCGTCGCTCGTGGCACCGGGGGTGTCGTGGCGGGTTGGGGTTGTCGGGGCCGCTGGGGTTGCTGGGGCCGCGGGGATGGCAGGCGCGGCTCGTGCGGCGGACATCGCGGGCTGCGCGTTGCCTACTACGTCTTCGTGGATGGCCTGGGGCCGCGACGCTTCCGGGACCGGCAGCGGCACCTCAGGGAGCGGCGACGGCGCGGCAACGGATGACGTCTCCATCTCCAAGAGCGAAGCCGGCTGCGCGGCAAACGGCACATCGGGCTGCGCGGCTGGCGTTGGGACCGGCATCGGAGCCACCGCTGGCGACGGCGCGGGCACGGGCACCGGCGTCGCCGCGGGCATCGTATGCCGCACGCTGGCGGCCTGCGGCGCGACCACGGGCACGACCACCGGCACCACCGGCGCCGAGGGTGCCAATGACGCCGACTGCGCAACCGACGGCAACGGCATCGACGGCGTTCCGAACAGATCGTCGAACGGGGTCATCGCGGCACCTGCCGGACCGGGGTCCAGCAAGCCCGGAGGCAAGCCGGTCGGGCCGCCCAGCGGCGCAGTCGGCAGCGCAGCCGGCGCGGGCCACGGCGCCATCTCCGGCGACGCATGACGCTGCGCGCTCGCATACGACGCAGCGCCCGCCTGCGCGGGCGTTTCCCACTGCGCCAACGCATCGGCGAGCGGATCGTAGTCCGCCGGAATGCCACCGGCGGGCGCCGCCGCGCCTTGATCCTGGTGCGACGACTGGCTCGACGACGGGTAAGACGGCTGACCCGGCGGCTGAATCAGCGGCTGACTCGACGGCGGGCGCGGCGCCTGCGCCTGCGGCACCGCAAACGCCTGCCACTCCGGCGATACATGATCGCTCTCCGAGCCCGCGAAGCCCGGCCGCGACGAAATCCGCTGCGCTTCGCCGAAGCCCGGCTGCCCGAGCGGATCGAGCGCGCCGAGCCGCAGCGCGTCACCTTGCGAATCGGCCGGCAGCGGACCACCGAGCACCTGCGCGGCGCTCAGCGGATCATGCCCGCCCGTCAGGCCGCCCGTCAGACCACCCACCCCTGCCGCCGGCTCGCCGAGCGACACTTCGAGCAGATACGGGCCGATCAGCAGACGGTCGCCGTCCGCGAGTCGTGCCTCGCGCGTGCCGCCGAGCGCGCGCTGATTCAGCACGCTCGGATTGCTGCCCAGATCGCACAGCAGGTAGTCGCCGCCGCGGAACTCGATGCGCGCGTGAACGCGCGAGATCGCGCGCTGCTGATCCGGCAGCACCAGCGTGCAGTCGTTGGCCCGGCCGATCGTGCCGCCCGCCGGGCCGAACGCGATCGCGATCGGCTCGGCCAGCGTCTCGTCGTTGAACCGCGCAACCCGCAGCGAAAGAATCGGATAGTTCACTTGACTCCCCACAACCGGTCCGGTGCATCACTCACGGCATCAATCACGGCATCACTCACGATTTGATTTTTTTGGTGCCGTCGTCGGCGTCTTTGGGCGCGGTCGGCGCGGTCGGCGACGAGCCGCTGCCCGAGCCCGCCGAGCCGCCCGAGTTGAGCAGGATCGGCGTGCCCGACACCGCCACGCTCGCCGGGCCGATCACCACGAAGGCGCCGCCCGCCTTCAGCGTGATGCTCGCGCCCGCCTCGATCACGACGTTCATGCCCGCCTTGATATGGATATTCATGCCGGCATCGATCGCATAGTCCATGCCGACTTTTTCCTGCAGCTTCTGCCCGACCTTCAGCGACGCATTGCCGTCGACCTCGGCGTTCTGGTCGCCGGTCACGGCATCGTGGCGCGCACCCGTGATCGCGATGAACTCGTTGCCGGTCACCTTCAGATGCCGATCGTTGCCGACGTTGTTCAGCATGTCGTTCTTCACCCACGTCTCGTGATCCTTCTCGGCGTGGAAGAACAGTTGCTCGCTGCCCTTGTCGTCGTCGAAACGCATTTCGTTGAAGCCGCCGCCGCCCTTGGTCGAATTGCTCTTCAACGTCGAAAACATCTGATTCGCCGGCAGCGCGTACGGCGGCATCGTATTCGCGTTGTAGACGCAGCCGGTCACGAGCGGCCGGTTCGGGTCGCCCTCGACGAATTCGACGACCACTTCCTGACCGATACGCGGCAGAAAGAACGTGCCCCAGTTCTTGCCGGCCCAGCTCTGCGAAACGCGTACCCAGCAGCGCTTCATGCGCGCGTCCGCATCGGCCGGCGGCGCGAACTGCTCCCAATGAAACTGCACCTTGATGCGGCCGTATTTGTCCGTGAGAATTTCCTCGCCGTCCGGGCCGACCACCACCGCGGTCTGCGGGCCCGCCACCACCGGCTGCACGGTCAACCGCTCCGAGCGGAAGTGGTTTTCCTTGCGCAACGCGGTGAAGGCGCAGTCGAAGAACGGCAGCGACGGATCATGGCGCACCGTCGATACATAGACATCCGAATTGATCTCGTACGTCGCGCTGACCACCAGATAATCGTGGTTTTGCGCGTCGCAGGCGTGATGTTCGAGCTTGAACTGGCCGCCCGGCCAGATGCCGCGCGCGCTCGAACGGCCCGAAATGCTGTCGTTGCGCGCCTGGCGAATCTCGATGCCGACCTTCGCGTACCGATCGCCGTCGCCGGATTGCACGTGGCCGCTCAGGTGCTCCTGCATCGTGTACACCGGCGGATCGTAGACTTTCGGCCGCGTCGCGCGCGACAGCAGCCCTTGCTGGTTGCTCGACGAAGGCTTTTCGAAATCGTAGTCGTTGACTTCATACTTGCCGGTCTGCAATTCCGCGCCCGAACTCCACGCATACACGCATTCCTTCTCGTTCGACGGTTCGTGCCACGCATCGTAGGAGATCGTCGCATAGTGCTCGATCGGCGCGTGCACGTCGCTCGAATCGGTCAATACCAGCGTATGCTTGCCCGCCTTGTGCTCGAAGTAGTAGTAGATGCCCTCGTGCTCCATCAGGCGGCTTACGAAAGCGAAGTCGGTTTCGCGGTATTGCGCGCAGTGCGGCAGCGTCGGATAGCTCGCCTGGCATTTATTGCTGAGGTCGATGCTGTAGTCCTGCAACACGCCGGTCACGATATCCAGCACGCTTTTTTCGTGGAAAAAGCGGCTGTGCGACGCACGCGTGAGCAGCCACAGCCGCGGACGCACCACGGCTTCGTAGCGCGCCATGCGGTTGCGCACGCTGTCGCCTGGCGCGACGATGCGGAAGGCCGTGACGATCCCGTTGAATTGCCGCTCGCCGTCGCCGGGCAGCGACAGCGCGATCGAGATGTCCTGCCCGAGCAGATCGGCGGCTTGCAGATCGTTGCGCTGGCTCAGCAGATCGAGCCGCCATTCGCAGAGGCGTCCCAACTCTTCGGTGCCGCTCAGGTGCAGAAACAGCAGGTCCTGGCCGGCAGGCGCGCAACTGACGGTGACGTGGCGGTTCTGATTTTGCGTGGTCATGTCACGGAATCATCGTCTTGACGGTCGCGGGATTGACGATCGTGACCACCCCGCCCCAGTTGCACATGCAGGTCGAGACGTTATCGAGCGACGGCTGGTTGCCGAGCAGCACGGTCGGCGCGCCGGGCGCCCACGGCGACAGGGTGGCCGGGATGCACGGCATCGGCGTCAGCACGCCCAGCGCGGCGGCCGTCGCGGCGGCCACCGTCGGATTGGCGGGCGAGCTGCACATGCCGAACGGCATGATGTTGACGAGCGGAATGTGATCCATGATGTTGGCCGCGGGCGGCCCTTCGCCCATCACGCGATTGACCGGCAGCACCACGAGAGACGAAGGCGCCGCGCCGAACGAACATTGCAGCGTTGCGCCCATGCTGACTTGTTGCGGCATAGAAAGGCACTCACCATGCGAAGTAGCCGAAAATCCGCGCGAACGTCGCGTCGGCCCGATCAATCGAACGTATAGAGAAACTCGCCGTCGCGCGCCCCGATCTGCACTTTCGCGACCGCGCTGCCGTTCATCATGCGCGTCAGGAATTCCGTGCTGATGCGCGGCAACAGCGTGTTGGTCAGAATCGCATCGATCATGCGGCCGCCGCTTTCGAGCTCGGTGCAGCGGCTGCCGATCAACTTCACCACGTCGTCGTCGTAGCTGAACGGAACCTTGTGCGAGACGCGCAGGCGCTTTTCGATCCGCCCAAGCTGCAGGCGGATGATCGCGCCGAGCATCTCGTCGGAGAGCGGGTAGTACGGAATCACCACGACACGCCCGAGCAGGGCCGGCGGAAACACCTTGAGCAGCGGCTCGCGCAGGGCCTTGGCGATGCCCTCGGGCTCCGGCATCAGTTCCGGGTCCTTGCACAGGCTCGTGATGAGGTCCGTGCCCGCATTGGTGGTCAGCAGGATCAGCGTGTTCTTGAAGTCGATCACGCGGCCCTCGCCATCTTCCATCCAGCCCTTGTCGAACACCTGGAAGAAGATTTCGTGCACGTCCGGATGGGCCTTCTCGACTTCGTCGAGCAGCACCACGCTGTACGGACGGCGGCGCACCGCCTCGGTCAGCACGCCGCCCTCGCCGTAGCCGACATATCCCGGCGGCGCGCCCTTCAGCGACGACACCGTATGCGCCTCCTGATACTCGCTCATGTTGATCGTGATGACGTTCTGCTCGCCGCCGTACAGCACCTCGGCGAGCGCCAGCGCGGTCTCGGTCTTGCCGACCCCCGAAGTGCCGGCGAGCATGAACACGCCGATCGGCTTGTTCGGATTGTCGAGACCGGCGCGCGAGGTCTGGATGCGCCGCGCGATCATCTCGGTCGCATGCGCCTGACCGATGATGCGCCGGTTCAGATTCTCCGCGAGCTTGAGGACGTTTTCGATTTCGTTGCGGACCATCCGGCCGACCGGTATGCCGGTCCAGTCCTGCACGACGGAAGCGACCGCCTGCTGGTCGACGGTGGGGAGAATCAGCGGGTCTTCGCCCTGATGCTGCGCGAGTTGCGCCTGCAGCTCGCGCAGTTCGGCGAGCCGTGCCTCGCGTGTGGCGGTGTCGCCGGAAGCGCCGGTTTCAGCCGCTGCGTGGTTCGCTTCCCGCTCTGCTTCGTTCGCCGCGCCGGCCTGCGCCGCGCCTTCCACCTTGCCGGTCTCGCCGCGCAATTGCGCGCGCAGATCGAGAATCCGCGTCACCAGTTCTTTTTCTGCCTGCCAGCGGGCGTCGAGCGTGGCGAGACGCGCCTGCTCGGCGGCGAGCTTTTCCGCGGCCGCGGCCTGACGCTCGCGCGTGTCGACACCCACCGCATTTTCGCGGCCGATGATCGCCAGTTCGGTTTCGAGCGCCGCGATACGCTTGCGCGAATCGTCGACCGAAGCCGGCGTCGCGTGCTGGCTGACCGCCACGCGCGCGCAGGCCGTGTCGAGCAGGCTGACCGATTTATCGGGCAACTGGCGCGCAGGAATATAGCGATGCGAGAGCCTCACCGCCGCTTCGAGCGCTTCGTCGAGCACCTGCACCTTGTGATGCTGCTCCATCGTCGAGGTAACGCCGCGCATCATCAAAATGGCCTTGGTCTCGTCCGGCTCGCTGACCTGCACGACCTGGAAGCGCCGCGTCAGCGCCGGGTCCTTCTCGATGTGCTTCTTGTATTCGGCCCACGTGGTGGCCGCCACCGTGCGCAGCGTGCCGCGCGCGAGCGCCGGCTTCAGCAGGTTCGCCGCGTCGCCGGTGCCAGCCGCTCCGCCCGCGCCGACCAGCGTATGCGCTTCGTCGATAAACAGAATGATCGGCTTTTCCGAGGCCTGCACCTCTTCGATCACCTGCCGCAAGCGGTTCTCGAACTCGCCCTTCATGCTCGCGCCCGCCTGCAGCAGACCGACGTCGAGCGTGCGCAACTGCACGTCGCGCAACGACGGCGGCACGTCGCCGGCCGCGATGCGCTGCGCGAAGCCCTCCACCACCGCGGTCTTGCCGACGCCCGCCTCGCCGGTCAGGATCGGATTGTTCTGGCGGCGGCGCATCAGAATGTCGACCACCTGGCGGATTTCCTCGTCGCGCCCGACGATCGGATCGAGCTTGCCGTTGCGCGCCTGCTCGGTCAGATCGGTAGTGAAGCGCCGCAGCGCTTCCTGCTTGCCGAGCGCAGCGGCCGGCACGGGACCGCCTGCATCACCCGCATCGGCGCCCGCGCCCTGCGCGCCGCCCGCCTGAAAACCGTCGCTCGCGCTCATCGCCGCTTCCGGCGACTCGCGCAGCAGGCTGTCGAATTCGTCGACGAGCGCCTCGAGCTTGATGCGCTCGAACTGGCGCGAGATGCCGTACAGGCTGTTGCGCAGCGACGGCGTCTTCAGCAGCCCGACCACCAGATGGCCGGTGCGCACCTGCGACTCGCCGAACATCAGCGAGCCGAACACCCAGCCGCGTTCGACGGCTTCCTCGACCTGCGAGGAAATATCGGTCACCGAACCCGAGCCGCGCGGCAGGCGGTCGAGCGCTTCGGTCAGATCGCGCGCGAGGCCGGAAGGCTCCAGTCCATAGTGCTTGACGATGCGGTGCAGGTCGGAGTCCTGCAGTTGCAGGATCTGATGGAACCAGTGCACGAGCTCGATATAAGGATTGCCACGCAATTTGCAGAACACGTTCGCGCTTTCGATTGCGCGGAATCCGAGCTTGTTCAGCTTGCCGAACAAGGCTGCCCGTTTGATCTCGGCCATATGGCTATTCCCCCGATGATGTCGATGATGGCACCGCAGAAGAAGACGGCGCACGCGCCGCCGCGGCAATCCGTGAACGGCCATCCGGCGCGGTCGGCTGCAGCACCAGCTGGCGCTGATCGCCTTGCGCCGCCTGGCCGAGCGTCCAGGTGGTGTAACCGAGCCGCGTGTGACGCCCGAGTTGCAGACGCGGCACGTCTTCCTGTCTGAGCACGAGCCGCAGGTCCCAGTCGAGCCCGTCGCGCGCGTAGTTGCGCACCCAGTCGACGAGACGCTTCAGGCTCTCGCCGCCCGGCAGAAAGCGCTCGTAATCGGCGCGGCTCAGCGGTCCGATGACGATGCGAAACTTATGCTGGCAATCCCACGTGCGCGTGCCGAGCAGCGTCGCCACGCCGAGCGCGGCGCCGTCGGCCGCGCCCAGACGCAGCAGCGAACCGGCGGGCAGCGTCATCCAATGGCCGACCCACTGCTCGATCTCGACCGGCAGGTTGAAAAAGCGCGTCAGGACGAGCTTCAGCCCCGCGGCCGGACGGGTCGGCCCGGCCAGCAGACCGGCGAAGTGCAGCTTGGCGAAATCGGGCACCGCGTCGCGCTCGCGCAGCGCCGGCTCGCCGAGCCCGAACAGGCTGCCGACATAAAAGGAAAAGCGGTCGCGCCCCGGTCGGTCGAGACTCACGGCCGGCTGCGCATTGGCCCACGCGCGGTAGAACAGCGTCACCATACGGTGATGGAAGACGTCGAGAAAACGCGCGAAGGTCGGGTCGCCCGCATTGCGCGCACGATCGCGCGCGTATTCCGTCAAGTGCGTGGGCAGCGGGCCGTGCGGTCCGAACAGGCCGAAGAACTTGACCGCGAGGCGCGCGGCATGGCGTTCGCCGGCCGGCGTGAAGGCGCCGAGCGAGGTCGGCTGGAACACCAGTTCGGGTTCCTGCACGAAACGGATCGCGTCGTCGCGCGGCTGCATCGACTCGCCCACGCGCGGCTTGTCCGGATACGCGTTCTCCAGCAGCCGCACGACCTGGAAGAAGTCGAAGCGGCGCGCGTCGTCCTCGAGCCGGCGCAGCAGCGTCAGAGCGTCCGGCATTGTCCGACCCTCGCTGGCCAGCGCATGATCTCGCCGCGGGAAAGCGTCTTCACCACGGTCTCGGTGAACGAATTGATCGAGACGTATTGCGCGAAATAATGCGCGAGCACGGCGCCGAGCAGAAACGCGCCGGCGCCTTCGAACGCGGCTTCGTCGAGCGTCAGCGTCACTTCGAGACCGCGGCCGAACACGATCGGTCCGGCGCATGGCAGGCGGCGCGTCACCGAGCGCGCATCGATCGAGCGCACGCCTTCCACGAGCCGCTGGCTGGCGATATCGTCGACGGGACAGTAGAGGCTCAGCAGATCGCGCAGCGCGCGGGCGCCCTCGCGCGCGTCGTTGTCGAGCAGCGACGCGTAATTCAACGACAGGTGGCTCAACAGCCGCCACGCCACGGCCCCATGCGCGTACGACGGCAGCGGCCGGCTCGGGCCGCTCACGCAGCGCACGCTCTGCACCGGCGCTTCGACGTCGAGCGTGAAATCGGCGGGGCCGACCCCGACCGGCATCGTCAGGGGCAAGTCGCGATTGGTGCACAGCACCTGCAAACCGAGTTGCCGCAGGTCGGCGCGAAACGGCGCATTCTTCGCATCCACCAGCGCAATGTACATCTCGCTGCCGAGATAGCTGCTACGCGGTCCGCGCTCGTGCTGCCGCGACGAGGGCAAACGCTTCTCGCGGCGCACCTGATAATAGGCGCCGGCCCGATACGTGGCGCCGAGATCGCGGGCGTGATAGAACGGCTCGAACTGCTGCTCGCCGCCCGCGCTCGCGCTATAGCCGGTCGCCGTCTCGATCCGGTAGATCTCGAAGTCCATCGGCCGGGTGCGATCGGCCACCACGTGATATTCGAACTGCTCGTCCGAGAGCGCGATGCGATCGGTACGCTTCGCAAACAGGTTGATCGCGGGCGTGCAATGCAGCGCGAAATTGCCGGCGTCGAGCGACTGTTCGAGCTGCGGATCGCCACGCTTGAGCAGCACGACGACTTCGAGCTCGGTCTCCGCGCAACGGCGCAGCGCCGCCTGCAAGCCGTCGATCGTGAGAAACATGAAGCGCTGCGGAAAAGCGAAGTACTCCTGCAGCAGACGGTAGCCCGGGAACGACTGGCCGCTGAGCGGCAGCAGCGCTTCGTCGTCGGCAAAACCGAGCGGGCGCAGCGCGCTCGCCGGCAACTGCACGTGCCATGCCGCCGGACGTTTGGCCGGCAGCACGACGATGCCGCTCACCGAACCCAGCAGACGCTCGTGAATGCGCGTGGCCATGCCGTCGGTGCCGCGCAGATACAGCGTCAGCCGGTCGAGCTTCAACTGGTTGAATTTCAGGCCGCCGGTCGCGCGCAGCCGCAATCTGAGGCCGGCCTTGATGGCGCCGCCGCCCGCCATGCTCGCCGGCAGCGCGCTGTCGATGCCGCCGAGCGAACCGGTATGCGTAAAGAAGCGCGCCTCGGCGATTTCGAGCGGCCAGAGCGCCAGTTCATGGGCGCTGCGGTACTCGCAACGCGTCGAACCGTTCTTGTCGAGCACGCTGCGCAGCGCGCTGCCGCGTGGAATGCGCACGCCTTCCGCGAGACTCGAACTGCTCAGGTCGGGCTGGATCTGCACCACGGCCATCGACGGCGTCGGCGCGAGGTAATGCGGGTACACCAGTTCGGCGAGGTGCTGGGTAAAGCGCGGAAACTCGTCGTCGATTTTCAGTTGCACGCGCGCCGCGAGAAAACTGAAGCCTTCGAGCAGACGCTCCACATACGGGTCCGCGCATTCGAGACTTTCCATGCCGAGGCGGCCGGCGATCTTCGGAAATTCGCGCGCGAACTCGCCGCCCATCTCCCGTAGATGCTGCAGTTCCTGGCTGTAGTATTTGATCAGGTCGGGATTCATGGCGTCAGCGCGGCCCACCCTGATCGATCACGCGCATCTCGCCGGCCTCCAGGTCCAGTTCGGTCCTGAAGTAGAGCCGCTCCGGATACGGCTGCGCCCACAGGTCGCCCTCGACCAGAAACGACACGGTGTTATGACGCCCGGTGGTTTCTTCGAACTGCATCGAACTGACCCGCACGGTATCGCGCAGAATGCGCGGCTCGAACGCCCAGATCGCGTCGCGCACCAGCCGTTCGAGCCGCAGCGGATCGATCCCCGAGGCGGTCTTGCCGGCAATGTCCGGCAAGCCGAAGTTGATGACCGAGGTCGCGACGTACGGATAACCGCTCAGGTCCTGCACCGACGCGAGGCCGTTCGCATTCAGCAGCCAGGCGAGGTCGCGCTGCACGCTCTCGCGCAGTGCGCGCATCGACAGCACGCGGCGCTCGCGCGCTTCCTGGCTCGCCTCGGGTTCGAGATCGGTCAGCCGGTCGAGCAGTGACGGCTGCAGGCGGTCGCGGGCGGTCAGCTCAGCCATGATCGGGGACGGCCGCGCCGTTCTCTTCGGGGTCCGCAGCACGGCTTTCCAGTTCGATGGTTCGCACGTCGAAGAGCGCGTAGTCGTTCGCCTCCGAGGCGAACATGCGCTGTCCGACGGGCCGCGCGGTCGCCGGATCGTCACTGCTCCAATCGGTCAGTTGCGCGAGCCACAACGCGCGATCCGGATGAGCGAGCGTGCCCGGATAGCGGGCCGGAATCAGGCCGGCGGCCTGGCCGTCGTTGGCCCAGGTAAAGATGGCCGGCATCCAGACCCGGTCGCGCAGGTCCGAGGGCGGCTCGATCACGATGCGTTTGATACGGTCAAACGGAATCCAGTAATAGCGGCCGTTCAGCAAGGCTTCGAGGGTCGGGCCGAGCCGGTTGTCGGCATCGGCGAGCCATGCAAACGGCTCGCCGTTCAGCGTGCCGGCGGTGGCCGGCGCTTCGTCGAGCGCCTGCGCGCGCGCGGCGGCCGCCGCACCGGCATCGCCCGCGGCTTCGAGCCGCAATGCTTCGACGAGCAAGGCGAGCCAGCCGGTCGGCTCGCCGAAAATCAGCGGCGCGTGTTCGCCTTTGAACACCGCGTCGCGCAATGCTTCGCACTGCAACGCCGCGCGATAGGTTTGCACCATCGGCAACGCCGCGGCGTCGAGTTCGCCCACCACGTTCAGTTGCGTCAGCGCGCGATCCCACGCGCCCGTCACCGCGAGCAACTGGAACAGAAAGACGCGATAAGCGGCTTTCGACGGGTCCTTGCGAACCTGGTTCTGCAATTCGCTCAGGCATCCGTCGACATCGCCCGCGCGCAAACACTCTTCTGCTGTCATGCCGGTTCGCTCCGCTCAGGCTGAGGTCATCCCACCCGCCGCCGCACCGCGGCGGCGTGGCCGGCGCGGTGCGGTCGTCCCATGCTGCCTGCCGCTCAACTCTCGGCGTTGGCGGGAATGTTCCACTTCGTTTCGACCACCCCGCCTTCCTTCGCACCCTTGGCGTTTTGCGGCTGATACTCGACATGGAACTTCTCGAAGTTGAGCGTGACGTTCTCGGTGAAACGCTCTTCGCCGCCCGAGCCGCCCGTCGAGTAGGAGCTGACCAGCACGCCTTCGAGCGTGACCTTGTAGTACTCGAGCGGGTTGTCGCCGCCGGCCTTGCGCACGGTCAGCAGCGCCTTGTCGATGTGCGTGCCCTTGGTACAGGCCGCCATGATCGGCGGCGTGGCCTTGTCGCTGTATTTGGTGAACGAGAGGTCCTGCACCGATACCTTGCCGGCCCCGCCGCCCGTCCCCATGTGCATCGTGCCGCTCTGGCTCAGCCCCCAGCTCCATGCCAGCACTTCGATTTCTTCCTTATGGGTCTTGTCCTGCGACTCGCCCTTAATATCGCCCAGCTTCATGAACATATCGATGGCCATGTCTTTCTCCGCTCAAAACAATTCGTCACTGAAAAAAAGGGATTTCCGTCATGCCGCCTTGGCGGACGGAAGCTTCGAAACCAACCGTAGCGATACGGTCAGGCCTTCCAACTGGTAATGCGGACGCAGGAAAAACTTCGACGTGTAATACCCCGGATTGCCTTCCACTTCTTCGACGACCACCTCCGCGGCGGCAAGCGGCCGTCTTGCCTTGGACTCTTCCGTCGAGTGCGCGGGATCGCCATCGACGTACTGCAGAATCCAGTTCTGCAGCCAGCGCTGCATGTCGTCCTTCTCCTTGAAGCTGCCGACCTTGTCGCGCACGATGCACTTCAGGTAGTGCGCGAAGCGGCTGCACGCGAACAGGTACGGCAGACGGGCGGCCAGGTTCGCGTTCGCGGTGGCGTCCGGGTCTTCGTATTCGGCGGGCTTATGCAGCGACTGCGCGCCGATGAAGGCGGCGAAATCGGAGTTCTTCTTGTGCACGAGCGGCATGAAACCGTTCTTCGCCAGTTCGGCTTCGCGGCGATCGCTGATGGCGATTTCGGTCGGGCACTTCATGTCCACGCCGCCATCGTCGGTGGGGAACGCATGCACCGGCAGATTCTCGACCGCGCCGCCCGACTCGATGCCGCGAATCCGCGAGCACCAGCCGTACATCTTGAACGAGCGATTGATGTTGGTCGCCATCGCATAGGCCGCATTGGCCCATGAGTATTTGCTGCTGTCGGCGCCGGCGGTGTCTTCCTCGAAATCGAACTCCTCGACCGGGTTGGTTTTCGCGCCATACGGCGCGCGGGCGAGAAAGCGCGGCATCGCGAGACCCACGTAACGCGAATCTTCCGATTCGCGCAGCGAGCGCCAGGCCGCATGCTCAGGAGTTTGAAATATTTTCGTCAGGTCGCGCGGATTCGCCAGCTCCTGCCAGGAGTCCATCAGCATCACGGCGGGATCGGCGCCCGCGATGAACGGCGCATGCGCGGCGGCGGAGATCTTCGCCATCTGCGTCAGCAGATCGACGTCGGGGCCGCTGTTGTCGAAGTGGTAATCGGCCACCAGCGCGCCGTACGGCTCGCCGCCGAACTGGCCGTACTCCTCTTCATAGAGCTTCTTGAAGAACGGGCTTTGATCCCACGCGGTGCCCTTGTACTTCTTGAGCGTCTTGTACAGATCGCCCTTCGATACGTTCATCACGCGGATCTTCAGGGTTTCGTCCGTCTCGGTGTTGTTCACCAGATAGTGCAAGCCGCGCCATGCGCTCTCGACTTTCTGGAACTCTTCCGAGTGGATGATCTGGTTGATCTGCGCGGTCAGCTTCGCGTCGATCTGCGCGATCAGCGATTCGATCGTCGCGAGCACGTCGCCGGAAATCACGTTGGTATCGCGCAGCGCCTGTTCGGCGAGCGTGCGCACCGCCGTTTCGACGGCTTCCTTCGCCTTGTCGCTCTTCGGCTTGAATTCCTTTTGCAGCAGGTTCGCGAAATCGCTCATTTCGAGCGAGGTTTCGCCGGGTTGCGCTTGCCCTTGGGTACTAGGTTCGGCCATGGTCAGACTCCCCTGTGGTTCACACTCATTCCTGCGGCTTCGGCGCGGACGCCAGCGACTGCAGCAAGGCCGGATCGCTCAGCAGCTTCGCGATCAGGTCCTCGGCGCCGGTCTTGCCGTCCATGTACGTCAGCAGGTTCTGCAACTGGCCGCGCGCTTCCAGCAGCTTGGCCAGCGCATCCACCTTGCGCGCGACCGCCGCGGGCGAGAAGTCGTCCATGCTCTCGAAGGTCATGTCGACGGCGAGGTTGCCCTCGCCCGTCAGCATGTTCGGCACCTGCACGGCAACGCGCGGTTTCATCGACTTCAGACGCTCGTCGAAATTGTCGACGTCGATCTCGAGAAACTTGCGATCCGCCACCGGCGCGAGCGGGTCCGCCGGCTGCCCGGAGAGATCGGCCAGCACGCCCATGACGAAGGGCAGATTGACCTTCTTCTCCGAGCCGTAGACTTCGACGTCGTACTCGATCTGAACCCGCGGCGCCCGATTGCGCGCGATGAATTTCTGGCTGCTTTCCTTGGCCACGACCATTCCCCTGGTTGACGCCGCACGGCCGCGAGCAGCATGGCGCGTGACTGGCGTTGCTAAACGCAAAAAGCACATCCCCGGCTGACTGCTTACTCGTTCTCGATACCGCCTACCTGCCGGGCCTGGCTCATTCCTTCGGGCGCGAGGTCCTGCAGGATTTCCATAAAGCTCTTGTCGACCAGACGGCGCGCGCGCAGCAATAGCAGCGGCACCGGGCTGGAGGGTTCGTGACGCTCGTAGTACGCGCAGATCTTGTCGAGCACGCGGATCACGTCCTGACGATCCGTGATGTCGCCGGACACCGGCGCCGGCGCCGCGCCCGCGCGTTGACCCGGCGCGGCCTCGCCGGCCGCCGCCTCGTCCAGCGCCCCCTCCGCCGCGACGGCCGATGTGCCGAGACGTTCGCCGAGAAAGTCGGCGGCGCGCCGCAGCAGCTTCGTGAGCGGCGAGAGGTCGATGGCGCGCGCGGCGCCGACGTGTTCGGTCAAGACCGTCTCGATGCGCATCGCGGCATGCAGCGCGTCGAGCAAGGCGGCGTGCGTGGCCACCGCGTCTTCGTGCGCGTCGGCGATCACCGCGTCGATCGAACTGAGCGACGGCGCTTCGACGCCATTGGCGAGCGGCACTTCGCCGGTCGCATATTCGATGTCGCGCAAACTGACGATGCCATGCGCACGCGACGACACGAGCGCGGCATCGCGCACGTCCAGCAGCATGCCGGAGGCTTCGGTCAGCGCGGTGAGCGTGTTGACGCGGGCGGTCGGATCGTTGTCGTCGTCCGCATCGAGTTGCGGATACACATGATCCCAGCGCTGTTCGAGCAGCCCCTGCACCAGCGCAAGACCCTCGGCAAAGCCGGCGAAACCCTTGCGATTCAGCAGCGCGCGCGACAGGTGCACCGCGACTCGCAAATCACGGCTTCTCGCGAGCAGATCGAGTGACAGCGCTTCCGCGACTTTCCAGTCGGGCGGCGTGGCGGCGACGGTGGTCTCGCCGTACTGCACCTCGGGCTTGCCATGCACGACCTGCTCGAGTTGCAGGAAGTCAGGGTGGTACTCAAGGTCGTCTCCGCACGGACTCTCGGCGGATATCTCGGCAAGCAATACGCCCGCAGCAAGCGTGGCCATGTCTTGTATCGGTCTCGGATGAGTAGTCTCGACGCACCGTAAAGGACCGGTACGGGTTGCCTTGCCGCCAGGGAATGAGCGCTCCCCCGAAATACCTCTTAACTCTATTTAAATTGCCCGCGCCGGACTCACGCGATCTTTTAGCGAAGCTTACGTTTTCTCATTGGCAATTCGATATGAGAATAGCACGCGGCCCGGAAAATCAAAGCCGGACAGCAATAAAAAGTCATTTTGATTAATTAAGTTAAATACTATATGAAATAGCCTCCAATTCCATAAATATTTAAAACGCTCGCAGCTTTCTGTTCCAGAACAAATCGTAATCATCAGACTAAACGGTCGTCCTATAATTTCGCCACTGCCCCTTTTGGGTCGGTCGATCGGCGGGATGTTCCGGCATAGTGGTAAACGAATCCGGCACCCCTATTTTGCAAAAAAATTAAACTTTTTTTGCACCGCTAAGCGCTTAAATCATAATTACGGGTTAGTCCCGATAGAAATACGACAATGCGCATAAATGTCGAATAGCCCATTAAGTTTTATCTTGTATTAAAGAAAACGGGCCAATAGACTAACGCTGTTTCCAGTCACTCTACCGGTTGCCGCACGGCATTACCGGTATTGCATGGATTTGACGCGCCGCTGTCTGGGAGGGCGGCGCGGCTGCACGGATTCGTCGAGGACTGGAGTCCCGTGCATCATGGACTCGCCAAGAATGGGCAGTTAACCAGTAGAGCCTCGCCCGAGCGAGGTTCACCACTCCGGGGTGACAAGTGGCAGAGATCCAAAGCGCAGCGGTAATAGACCACGCTGGAGAAAGCGCGCTGCCCGACCTGTGGCAGCGCCGCACCTGTTTGAGCCATGACGAGATGGCATCGATCTACACGATCGTGCGCCGCGCGCTGACGGGCTACCATCCGTCGGAGTTGCAGGCGCTCGGCGAGGACAAGGAAGAACTGATCTCGCAGTTCCTCTATTTCAAGGTGTTCCGTCTCGACGCCGCGCAGACGGCATCGCCCACCTTCCCGCTGCACAGCGCGCCTTCGAGCAGCCACGCGGTGTGCGCGTACTTTCGCCGTTATCTGATCGACTGCCTGCGCAGCGCGAGCCATCAGCGCAACGTGTCGATCGACGAAGACGACGTGATGCCGGAAGTCGACCGGCAAGCGGCCTTTCATCCGGACCCGATCGGCTCGGTGCTATTGCAATACGGCCTGCATGAAGCCGAAGTGCGCGAATCGGCGTCGCGCTTCATCGCCTCGCTCGACGACGCCGACCGCATGCTGCTCGCCGGCAGTCTCGGCTGGCTGTCGAACGAGAAAGGCGGCTTGTCGCAAGTGGCGGCACGTTACGGTATCGCGTCGTATCACTATCGGGCCCGCAAGCTCGGCGTCACGCTGAAAAAAGGCTCGATCCCGGCCGACTTCAGCCGCACGGAAATCGGCCAGTGGATCGAGCAGGATCTCGGCATCGACATCACGCCGTGCAATCGCATGGCCATCCTGCTGGTGCTGGGCATTCTGTCCGCGCAGTCGCACGCGCAGGAATAAGGTCGAGAGACCGCGAGCACATGAGAGGTCAACGGTGCAACTCGTCACCGCAAGCCTGACCGACCGGGGCGGCCGCCCGCGCAACGAAGATTCGTTCGGCGACTGGTCGAGCGAACGGCTCTACTATTGCGTCGTCGCCGACGGCGCCGGCGGACACGGCGGCGGCGACGTCGCTTCGCGCCTCGTCGTCGATTCCGTACTGGCAGATTTGCGCTACCTGACCGTGGCCGAGTTGCCGCCGACCGGCGAGCGCCTCGCGAGCGCGCTCACGCATGCCAACGAGAACATCGTCGAAGAACAGTTGCGCGGCGACGGCAACGAGAAGGACATGCGCTCGACCGCCGTGCTGCTCGCCATCGATCGCGACTGCGGAACGGCCGCGTGGGCGCACTGCGGCGACACCCGCCTCTACTGCTTTCGCCATGGCGGAATCAGCGCGCGAACGCGCGACCACAGCATGGTCCAGGAGATGGTCGACGCCCACCTGCTGGCCGCCGAGGAGATGCGCCATCACCCGCGCCGCAATGTGCTGTATGCGGCGCTCGGCACCCGGGACCCGTTGCAGATCGCGAGCGTGGCCGGCACCTTCGCGCTGCGTGACGGCGACGCTTTCCTGATCTGCACCGACGGACTCTGGGAGTACGCCGACGACGCCGGCATCGTCGACGCGCTGGCGCAGGCGGCGACGCCCGCCGCGTGGCTCGACGCGCTGGCGGACAAGGTGCGCGCGAACGCGAGCGCCAATCACGACAACTTCACGGCGCTCGCGGTGTGGATCGGTGGCGATCCGGAAGCGACGGAATTGAGGGTGACGCCGGGCGCCGGACCAGTGTAGACGTCGCGGACCCCATCCAGTGGAATCCTGACGAACCATGAGCGCAACGTCCGAAGCGTACGCCATCCGCTCTCTTTCGCAGGATTCCTGAGCAGGCTTATTGAGTGAGCTTATCGAACAGGCTTACTGAGCAGAATCACCGAGCAGGATTCGTATCGTGCCGATCTCGATCATCATTCCCTGCCTGCAAATGGCGACGACGCTCGGGCGCGCGCTGGACAGCTGCCTGATCCAGCCGGAGGCGGCGCAGATCATCGTCGTCGACGACGGCTCGACCGATGCGTCGTTCGACGTCGCGCAGCATTACCGCCAGCGCGACGCGCGCGTGGAAGTGCTGCGCATGCACGTGAACGGCGGCGTCGCCGCCGCGCGCAACTGGGCCGCGATGCACGCGACGCAGGACCTGCTGGCCTTCATCGACGCCGACGACGAATACCTGCCCGGCGCACTGGCTGCGGCCAGCCAGTATTTGCAGCGCGCGCCGCGGGAAGCGTCCGTGCGGCTCGACGTCGACTATGTTGGTTTTCCGCAGGCCATCGTCGAGCATCCCGACTTCGACAAATATGCAGCGATCCTCAGCAATACCGTGCCGAGCAGTCTGGTGATCCGGCGCGCGGTGTATCGCGCGCTCGGCGGCTTTCCGCTCGACGAATTCTTCCGCCGCGTCGGCGGCGAAGACGGCGCATTTTCATGGGCACTCGGCAGGCTGTTCGGCAACCGGCGGCTGATCGACGGCAAGCGGGTTCGCCAGCATTACCATCCCGGCATCCACGCCGAGCGTTTTTTCAGAATTCATATGGGCATGGAACGGCCCCTCTATGAAGAGGTCGTCGAGGCATTGCGGCTGTCGCAACGCTTCGTCGCCAGCGCGGAGCTGGCCCTCGCGCAACTGCGCGCGCTGCATGCGCCGGCCGGCGGCGCGGCAGCGGAGGTCAGCGACGCTGGCGACGCTAACGCAAGCGCCCCCGCAGCGCCGCGCGAAACGCCCAAACAACGCTAGAAGTCGCCGCAGCCGTGCTGGCTGTTGATCAGCATGCAGCTGTTCAGGTTCGGCTGCGAACGCACCCGCTTCCACTCCACCGCGAGAATGTCCTGATTGTCGCCCGGTGTCGTCGTGCTGAAGAGCGGCTGGTTCGAGCCGATGCAGATGTTGGTGCCCTGCAGATTGTTTTCGTAGACGAAGGTCTGCTCCTGACTGCCGAACACCGATTGCAATCCGCTGTGCGCGATCGGATCGAAGATCGGCTGCGGCGAGTTCGGCAACGGCAGCACGGTCAGCGTGCCGGGCAATTCGTTGACGATATAGCCCACGTTCGATGCGAAGCTGGGGTTGATCGGATAGCTCCCCGCCGGCGATCCGGCGTTTGCCGTGGTCGTCTCCGAGCCGCTCAACGCGCCCGCGGCGGTGTCGCCATTGATCAGGCCGCTCGCCGTGAACGTGAAGGCGGGGTTCGGCGCGCCGACGAAGCGGGTCGCGCCGTCCGCGGTGACGGTCAGCGTCGGCCGCGCGGCATAGACGAAATGATCGCCGCTGGTCGGCACCGTGCCGCCCCAGCTACAGCCCGAACCGAACAGGCAACCGTAGAAATTCGGCTGCGCGGTGTTCGGCTGTACGCTGCCGCGCGTCTCGCCGTTCCAGGTGCTGGCCCAGATGCGCCAGCCATTGCCGGCGCTGAGCGTGCCGCTGCCCGCGTCGACGAAAACGCCGCTCTCCATCACGAGGTCGATCGAGCCGTTCGTGCTCAGATTCGTATTCGGCCCCGCCGCAGAAGGCGTGCTGCCGCCGAGTCCGATATTGCCGCTGCTCGCGGTCGCGACGAGGTTGCCGGTCAGCGTGGAGTTGGTCGCGTCGACCGTGCTCGTGCTGCCTGTGGCGTAATTGAACGTCTGGCTCGTCAGGGGACCGATCACGAAACCATGGGAGTCCGAAAAATCGACGTTGCCCGCCTGGGACATCGCCAGCACGGCGACGTCGTTTTGCGGATCGGTCAACTGGAAGTTGCCGGGACCGGCGAGCAGCAGTCCGGCCGCCTGAATGCCGCCGGGGTCGGTAACGGGACCGGCCGAAATCAGCGTCAAGGTTTGGCCCGGCATCGAGATGCCGTAGGGCAGCGCGATCCCGCCACTGCCCGCGCCCGGATTGGTCAGCGTGAGATTGTTCGCGAAGCTCGGGCGCGTCGTGCAAGTCGTGCTGCCCGACGCGCACTGCCCGTTGACGGTGATCGCGCCGGTCTGCGTGCTGGACCCGAGCACGATGTTCGGGATCGACGCGAAGGTCGCGAAGGTCGCGGCGTCGATGCTGAGGCCGCCGCCTGTGCCGAGCAAGGTGATCGGCGTGCCGTCCTGCGCGGTGATCGCGAAGCTCGACGGGTCCACCGAGGCCGGCATGATCGCCAGCACGCCGCCCGGCGAGCTCAGCGCCGCCTGCGTGATGGCTAGGCTGCTCGCGGTGCCGTCGTTGAATGCGCGCAATACGATCGAGCCGGGATTCGCCGTCGAAATCGTCGCGTTGTTGCCGTTCGTACCGGTGGTCGTCAAGGAGAAGCCGAACTCGCTCGACTCGTCGACCGGCATCGGGACGCCGATCGCGACGCCCGGATCGGTCGTGGTGGTCGAACCGGCGATGCCGATGGTGGTGTTCGCCCCGGTCGCGCTGAGCGTGCCGCTGCTGATCAGCACGCCATAGTCGCCCTGCAGGTTCGGGCTCGCGGCAACGGGTCCGGTCACCGCGCCGCGAATATCGATCGCGCCGCCGTTGGTCGAGGTGACCGACGATGCATCGGTAATCAGCACGCCTTCGACACCGGAACCGACGCCGCTGCCGTAGAGGCTCACAGTGCCGCCGGTCGTTATCGAGGTGGGACTGGGCTGCACGCAGTCGCCGCAAGGCGTGTTCTCCAGCGCGAGGCCGATCACCGAGGAGCCTTCGGCCGCCGTCCCGACACTCTGCCCCGTGAAGGCGATGTTGCCGCTCGTCGACTGGACCGACGACCCGCGCAGGTCGAGACCGATACTGACGCTCATGTTCGACGACACGCTGCCCGAGGCGGCCATGGCGCCGCTGCCCGTGCTCAACGTGCTGTTGTAGATATAGGTGCCGGTCGCGAAGCTGCCGCCGGTGGTGGTGCCGGTCACGCCCCCCGTCATGCTGATCGGGCCGCTCGTGTTGGAGATCGTGGTGTTCTCGACGTCGATGCCGAGACTCGCGTCGCCGCTTTGCGACACGCTGCCGCCAATCGCGATCGCCCCGCCCGAACTGCTGATCCCCGGTTGCAGCGTGCCGGTGTCGCCCTCTGAAACGCCGCCGAACACGTAAACACCGGTGCCGAAGCTGCCCGTGGACGTGCCGGTCACGCTGAGCGGCCCGCTCGCGCTGCTGACGGAACTGTTCGACAGAAATACGCCGGTGCCCGGCTGGTCGATATTCGAACTGCCCTGGCCGTTGATGCTGAGCGCGCCGCTGCCGGTCTGAATCTGGTTGCCGCCGATCACGAACACGCCGTCGTTGGAAGCGCCGCCGGCGGTCGCCGTGCCCTCGATGTCGAGCGGGCCGCTGGTCGTCGAGATGGTGCTGACGCCCTCGATCGAAACGCCCGCCGCGTTCGGGCCCAGCGCAACGCCCGTAAGAGTCTGCGGGCCGCCCTCGGTGGAAATCTGCGACGCGTTGATGAGGATGCCTGTCGATGCCGTCACCAGATAGCCGATCGCGACGCCCTCGAGCGGGAACGTGCCGCTGGCCGACAGCGCGCCGCCCGCCGTGTCGATGATCGACGTGTCGATCAGGATCGGGCTGGTCCCGCCGTTGCCGTTCAACGTGATGCCGCCGCCGTTGGTGTTGACGGTGACGCTCTGGAACGCGATCAGACTGTTCGGGCTCGTCCCCTGGGTGTTCGCATCGAAAGTCAGGCTGAGCGGGGCCGCGCTCGACGTGATGTTGCTGTTGATCTTCACCGAGCCCGTCGCGTTCAGCGTGAGCGTCGCGGCCTTGGTACCGGTCGTGATGCTGAGCGGTGCGTCGACCACGATGTCGCCCACGTCGTTGTTCGCATCGAGCCCGGTCGATATCTTCACCGACGTACCGCCGCTCAGCGGACCGGTGAGCGCCGAGTTGAGGATGTACGTGGTGCCCGTGAACGGGCCGAACGTCACGGGGCTGTCGGCCGACGGGGTCGGCGCGACCGCACCCTCGGGCAAGGTCGTCACGATGTCGACCTCGAACGGATCGAGCAGCCACAGGCCGCCCTGCCCCTTCGGCGCCGATGCGTCGACGCTCATTCCGGTCGTGTCGAGCGTGTGCCCCGAGGTTTCGATCAGGCCGCCGTTGCCGCCCTGCGGGCCGCCCTTCGCCGTCAACGTGCCGTAGATGCGGCTGACCGTCTCGCTGTAGGCGGCGATGTTGCCGCCGTTGCCGTCGACGAGCGCGTCCGCGTGGATGCTCGCGGTGGGCGACATCCAGATCGCGTTGGCATTGCGCACGGTCGGGTCCGCACCCGCCGAGCCGCCGCCGAAATGCACGGTGCCACCGCCGGCGGCGCCGCTCGCATCGACATAGGCGCCCGCGAGCAGCGCCACGTCGTAGCCCGTCACGTCGATCCGGCCGCCGGTTTGTCCGGCGCCGCCGCTCGCGTCGAGCGTTCCGCTCACGAGCGTCGCGCCGTTCGTGCCGCCGTCGAGCAGAATATGGCCGTCGTGTTCGCTGAGGCTTTGCGCACGCACGATGCCCTGCTGGTTGATGACCGTGCCGGCCAGCGCGTCGGCGGTCTGCGCGCTCATCACCACCGTGCCGCCGTCGGCGGCCAGCGTGCCGGTGTTGCCGATCAGCGCGTTGGCCGCCCCCTGGTTGATCTTCAGCGTCGTCAGGCCGTCGCCGGCGAAGTCGACCGTGATGTCGTTGCCCGCGCCCAGCGCGACGGTGCCGAGCTTCGCGTTGACCGTGCCGCTATTGCTGACCGTGCCGCCGAGCAACGCGACGGTGCCGCCTTCCGCCGCCGTCAGCGAACCGGCATTGCTGACCGATGCCGCCGAGGTGCCGACGAAGCGATAGTTGCCGGCGAGGAAATCGGCATTGGAGATGTTGAGGGTCGAGGCGATCATCGACCCCACGTTCACCGACGACCCCGGCGCAAAGATCACCCCGGCCGGATTGACGAGAAACACCTTGCCGTTGGCCTGCAGGCGTCCCGCGATCACGCTGGGGTCGTTGCCCGTCACGCGGTTGAGCAGGGCCGAAGCCGCCGACGGCTGCACGATCCTGACCGCTTCGCCCGCGCCGATCGAAAACGTGTTCCAGTTGACGATCGCATTCGACGAGCCTTGCGTAATGTTCATCTGCCCCGCGCCCGGCGAGCTGATGCCGACCGTGCCGGCCACCACCTGCGCGCCGGTCGGGTTCGCGAACGCGGACGGCAGACACGACGCCGCGAACAGCGCGGCGACCGCGCCGGCAATCGCGTTGTTGGCGCGCCTCGGCCGCGCCCTGCATGGCTTGTTCATCGCACACCTCGGCGCCGGGAGCCTCCCGGCACGACCCACGATTCAACGATCCTGCCGCCAGCGCTGCGCGCGCGGCAACCGGCGACCCGATTCATGCTTTCGCTGCCCTTCGTCATACTGTGTTTTGTGATGCTCTTCGCGATGCCGCGTTGCCCCGTCAGAACGTCTTCGTCAGTTGTACGTAGAAGCGTGGGAGCTTGTCGTCGCCGGTCGTGTCGGGCGCGGTCGTGCGCCATGCGACCGTGCCCTGCAACGAGAAGCCGCCCGGCGCGGCCCAGAATGCGCCGACCCCCACCCCGCTGCGCGTGATGACGTTCGAGCCCTGGTTCGGCCGCGAACTGGCGTTGTACCAGCCGGTTCCGAAGTCGAAGAAGCCGAACACGGTCGCCCGCGCATCGATCGCAAAGCGGCCTTCGAGCGTGGCGACGAACCCCTCGTCGACCAATGCTTCGGAGGGCGAATAAGCGCGCACCGCGTGCGGACCGCCCAGCAGGAAGCGCGACGAACTGTCGAGCGTGGTCGCGGCCCACTGGCCGGATACGCCGGCGAACACGCTGAACCGCTCGGTCACCGCATTGAGGCGGTTGGCAAAGAAAGTCGCGCGCAGTTCGTTGCCTTGCGTGTCGCGTCCCAACGACGAGGCATCGAGCTGCTCGGCCGCCGCGCTGCGGAAATGCAGGCTGCCGATCAGCAACTCCACGTCGGCGCTGTTGAAGCCGCCGCCGAACAGCGCGTCGCGGCTTTCGTAGCTCAGGCCGATGCTGCCTTCCACGAGCGACCTCGGATTGTGCTGATCGACGACGCCGACGTTGTCGATCAGGTCGCGGTATTCGAAATTGACGCGGCCCAACAGGCTCTGATTGCGCGTGCGCACGAGCGGATGCGTGAGCGTGAAGTCGACCACGGTCGCCTCGCCCTGCGCGTCGAGCGAGGCGAACTCCTTGCCGAGCGCGTAGTTGAGCCGCGACACCGCGACCCCGAGGCGCGTGCCTTGCGCATTGAGCGGTGCCTCGTAGCCGACGCGCCCATAGAGCGTGTCGCCGCGCTGGCCGCCGAGCAGCCGCAGGTCGAGGTTGTCGCCGATCATGAACGGCGAATTCAGGCGGGCCAGCGCGCCGAGCCGCCAGGTGCCGCTCGCGTCCGCGCCGAAGTTGTCGAGGTCGACCGCGAAGGTCCAGCGTTTGGCGGGCGCGACGCTGATAGTCAGATCGACCGTGCCGGGCTCCTCGCCCGCCTCGATTGCCGAGGACACCTGAATACCCGGCAGATCGGACAGCAGCAGCATGGTCCGTTCGAGCTCGTGCTGCTGCAGCGGCCGGCCGAGCGGAATCTGCGCGACCCGCTCGCGCAGCAGGTCTTCGCGGATCGGCGTGCCGGCCGCGATGTCGAGCCGCACATGGCCGACGCGCCCTTCGAGCACGCTCAGTTCGACGTTGCCGGCGCTCACGTCCTGCGGCGGGATCACCACCTGGGCCAGCAGATAGCCGCGCTCGCGATACACCTGCGTGATGCGCGCCGCAATCGCTTCGAGGCCGGCAAAGCCGGTCTCCTTGCCGATCCGGTCCTGCACGGGCGCGAGCAGCACGTCGGTGGCGATCGTGTCGTTGCCCTTGAGCGTGATGTGCTTCAGCACGAAGCTCGGACCGGCCGCGGTGACGGGCGGCGCTGCCGCCTGCGGCACCGCCGGCAACGCCTGGCTGCCGGCCGGCGGGGCGGGACGCGTATCGCGCGGCGCCGTCTGGTTCAGGATGCTGCCCGCGTTCGGCAGCGTCTGTCCCCACGCGAGCACGCTGCCGCAGGACACCGCCGCGGCGATCAGTCGGAGTCTTTTCATCGATGTAGGTCGAGGTGTCGGTTCATCCCTGTTGCGGCCGCGCGATAGTCAGGCGCCAGCCGCCCATCAGATCGAATGGCGCCCAGAAAAACGGATGCGCGAAACGCGGCGTGTGCAGCACCGCCAGTTGCGCGGTGCGCATCGCATCGATCGCCTCATGGCCTTCGGCGAGTTGCGAGTAAAAGGTGCGCATCGTCAGCGCGCTCGATTCGTCGGCGACCGGCCACATCGACACGATCAGGCTCGTCGCGCCGGCATAGAAAAACGCGCGCGTGAAACCGAGAATCTCGTCGCCGCGCGCAATCCGCCCCAGCCCGGTCTCGCAGGCCGACAGCGTGACGAGCGAAACGTTGTTGAGCTTGAGGTTGTAGATGTCCTTGGCGAGCAGCGAGTCGGGGCCGTCGGCGGGCTGCGTCGCCGGCGCGAGCAGGATGCGCGAGTGCAGCGGATCGATCGTGTCGGCCTGGGCGTGGGTCGCCACGTGCAGCACGCGGCCCGCCGGCGCGTTGTCGCGAAAGCTCAGGCGCGTGGCGTCGCCGTGCAGAAACACCTCGTTGTGCGCGAACAGCGGCGCGATGCCCTGCACTTCCGCCTCGGCGCCCGGCAGCGCATACGCGGGCGTGATGGTCGGATTGCCGAACGCGACCAGGTCGCTCGCGATCTTCTGCTGGCGTTGCGCGAGTTGAATGGCGACACTCGCCGACGGCGCGAGCGCGATCGGATGGCGTTCGATCAGGAAGCCGTCGGCATTGTGCAGCGCCTGGAACGGCAGATAGTGCAGCGCGCCGTGCGGCACGATGATGAGCCGCTCGTTCGGGCGCAGGCCGAGCGGCGCGATCAGCAGCGCATCGAGCTTGTCGCCGTAGGTGAGCGCGGCCGGGCGGCGATGCACGATCGCGTTGCGCATGTCGGTCACGGCGGCGTCCATGTCGGCGCGCGCGATCGGCAAGGTGTAGCCGGTCAGGCCGTCGCGACGCACCACCCAGACGATCATCTCCTTGTCGAGGCTGTGGTATTCGACGATCGCCTCGTTCGGCCTGAGCACGGCGCGCGTCGCGGCGAGGCTCGGCACCTGGCCGTTCAGTTGACGGTCGTCGACACCGGCATCGACCCGGTTGCGCACAACGTCGAGCAGCGCCCGCGCGCGGCTGCGCTCGGACAGCATCCACGCGCCCTCGTAGTCGCCGGCGTCGACACTCAATGCGATGGCCTCTTCGAAGACCGTTTGCGTATCGCCGAACAGGCCGGTCTTGAACTCGTCGCTGCGAAACCGCGCGCGGATTTTCTCGGCGTCGTCGACGGCCAGCAGATAGGCTTCGCGCGCATGCGGCTTGTCGTTGAGCGCGAGATCGGCGCGGCCGATGCCTTCGTGAGCCCACAGGCGGTCGTAGTTCGCGTCGCCGGAATTGCCGCTTTGGCCCAGCAGCGCTTCGAACGCGCGTCGTGCATCCTCGGGCTTGCCTTCGGCAAGCAGCAGATTGCCTTCGATACGCTGATACTCGGGGGCAAGTTCCGCCGTGGCCGGCGCGCCGATCGCGTCGAAGGTCTGGCGCGCGCCGGCCGTGTCGCCGGCGGCAAGCTGCGCATTGATCACCGACATCAGCACGAGCGGCTTGTAGCGCGGCGACGCGGTCGCCAGCGCATCGTTGTAGGCGGCCAGCGCCTCGCGGGGTTTGCCCCGGCGCAACGCGACGTCGCCGAGTACCTTGTCGGCCGGCGCGTAGACCTGCTCGGGCGCCTTCGGCGTCGAGGCGAGCGCCTCGCGGGCGTAGCGTTCGGCGTTGTCGAGATCGCCGGCATAGCTGTAGGCGATCGCGAGATCGCGCTTGGAGAGGGCCGCGAGGTCCGCGTTATTGGTCTGCCCGGCGACCACGAGCGCGCGCGCGGCGGCGTCGACGCTGTCGCGGAAGTCGCCGCGCTCGGCCGCCGAAACGGACATGCTGCAATAGTCGTAGGCGGGAAGTTTGACGTGATCGCGCGAGAGCAGCAGACGCCCTTCGGCGGTCAATGTGTTGATCGTTTCGGCGTCGCGTTCGCGTTCCTCGGCCTGGCGAAAGCCGAACGATTCGGGGGCCAGCCCCGCGGCGCTGGCGGGCCGCGCCACCGCCGCGGACGCG
>NZ_JAAGPQ010000090.1:0-31303 GCF_017104985.1 Paraburkholderia sp. Ac-20342
TATACGCGAGATTGAACGCTTCCGCCGCGACGATCGCCGCAATCGACGCCACCGATGCCTGCGCCGCGAACCCCGGCCCGCGTTCGAGCGCGAGCAGCAGCACGATCGGTCCGGCGACGACCGGCAGCCCGGCGAGCCATCCCGCGACCGACGGCCCCCACGCCCGCGCGGCGGCCGTCAGCGCGGCAAGAAACGCCGGCACCAGCACGAGCTTCAGCGCGAGCAGCATGCTCAGCCCTCCAGCAGATGCTCGATACGCCGGTCCGGCACGAGCCACCACGCGGCGACGAGCGCATAAAGCGTGGCCGACGCCCACGGCTCGACGAACGCGAGCCCGATGCCGAGCAGATAGAGAACCACCGAGACCTTGCCCTTGAAGTCCCCGCCGAGCGCTCTCGCGAGCGTCGAGTCGCGGCCGTGCTCGTGGATCAGCGTGCGGGTCAGGAAGAAATAGGCGATCGCGGACATGAACAGCACGACGCCGTACAGCGCGCTCGGCCACGCGGCCAGATGGCTTTCGCCGAGCCAGTGCGTGACGGCCGGCAACAGCGACAGCCAGAACAGCAGATGCAGGTTGGCCCACAGCACCTTGCCGTTGACCTTCTGCACCGCATGCAGCATGTGATGGTGATTGCTCCAGTAGATGCCGACGTAGATGAAGCTCAGCACGTAGGCGCAGAACACGGGAATGACCGGGCGCAGCGCCGCGAGATCGTGGCCTTCGGGCACCTTCAGTTCGAGCACCATGATCGTGATGATGATGGCGATTACGCCATCGCTGAAGGCTTCGACGCGTCCCTTGCCCATGCTGCGAGTCCCCGGAGATGAATGCGGTTGAGCGCACAGCCCGCCCGCGCCTGACGGACGAGCCGCGCCGCGCCGTTGCCGATTATCGGCGACGCGGCAAGGCTTTGTCGATGCGCGCGAGATGGGCTGCCGCGCCGGTCGTGGGCAATTCCGTCCGCGGCGCTCGCGGGCGCGCTCACGGCATCGGCTTGAGACCGTCGAGCAGGGTCGGCACGAGTTCGCTGATCGTCGGATGCACGTGCATCGCGAATTGCAGCGTGGGATACGGTGCGCCCGCCGTCATGATGTCGATGAACGTGTGGATCGCCTCGTCGCCTTCGATGCCGTGAATCGCCGCGCCGAGAATCTGCCGGCTGTGCGCGTCGGCGAGCACTTTCATGAAGCCGTCGGTTTCACCGCGCTCGCGCGCGCGGCCCACGCGCGACATCGGCAGCGTCGCGATCAGCGCCTGCCGGCCGCTGCGACGCACGTCCTCTTCCGACAGGCCGACGCGCGCGAGCGGCGGATCGACGAACACCGCGTACGCCATGATCCGCGTGTCGGCGCTGCGCGAGCCGCCGTCGAGCAGATTGGCCGCGACGATCTGATAGTCGTCGTAGGAGGTATGCGTGAAGGCGCCGCGCCCATTGACGTCGCCGATCGCCCAGACGCCCGGCACGTTCGTGCGCAGTTGGCCGTCGACGGCGATCATGCCGTGCCGGTCCGTCTCGATGCCGGCGGCGTCGAGGCCGAGGTCGTCGGTATTCGGCTTGCGGCCGGTCGCGAACAGCAGGTGCGAGGCTTCGAGCGCCGGCACGTTCTGCTCGAAGCCGATGCAAACCTCGTTCGCGCGATGCGGATGCGGCTCGACCCGCGTCGGCTGCACGCCGAAATGAAACTCGACGCCGTCGCGCTCGAGCACCTTGCGCACCGACTCCGAGCAATCCGCGTCCTCGCGATTGAGCACGCGCTCGCCGCGCACGAGCACGCTCACGCGGCTGCCGAAGCGGCGAAACACCTGGGCGAATTCGAGCGCGATATAGCTGCCGCCGACGATCACGAGATGGTCCGGCAATTCGCTCAGTTCGAGCAGCGTGGAGTTCGTGTAGTACGGGATCCGCTGGATGCCGTCGAGCGGCGGCACGACCGCGCGCGTGCCGGTGTTGATGAAGATTTCGTTGGCGCCCAGTTCCGCGAGCAGTTGGCCGTCGAGGCCGGTGACGGCGAGCGTATGCGCGCCGGTGAAGCGCGCATGACCGTTGAATACGGTCATGTTTTCGGTGCCGCGCAGCCATTTTTCGACGCCGCCGCGCGACTCGCCGATGATCCGGTCCTTGCGCGCCTTGACCGCCGCGAGATCGACGCTGATCGAACCCACCTGCACGCCAAGTTCGCCCGCGTGGCGCGCCACGTGCGCCGCGCGGGCGCTCGCCACATACGATTTAGTCGGCGTGCAGCCGACGTTCACGCAGGTTCCGCCAAATTCCGCGCGTTCGATGACGGCGGTTCGGCGGCCGCTTCGGGCAAGGCGCACGGCCAACGGCGCACCGCCCTGTCCCGTACCGATCACGACTGCGTCGAAATGCTGTGGCATGGCACGTCTCCCGGGGCTGGGTGCAGGTCCGTAGCATCTTACGCCTTGAACCATGCCGCCCGGCGAGCGCTGCCTTGCGGACCACCATCCGCCCACCGCGAGGATTAATCGGGATGACTACATGAACACTGCATGGACTGCTGCATGAACTACCGCGCAGGCTCGAAGCCTATTCGAGCCGCGCCCGTCATGCGTGGCAATGTACCGCGCAAAGCAGCGCGCGCGAACGTTGCAGCGCGGCCTGTGCTCCGCGTGCCGCGAACACCCAGCCCACCTGGCCGAGATTGAAGTCCTGCGACACCATCACCTGCATGAGCGCGACCATCGGCAGCACGACCGATGGCCGGTAAAGCTGGTTTCTGATCAACTCCGACATGACGACCCCCATCGCGCGGCGCCGCTTCGGCACCACGCCTGATTACGTTTCGATGGAAGCATTCTAGGGAGCGCGCCGCCGTCGATAAATACCGGCAACACGAAGTCACTTGTTCGTCAATCAGAACAATCGCGCACGGCAAAGCCGAAGCATCCGCGGCCCATGTGCCGGGCCCGGCGGCAGAAGCGCCCGCGGCACGTCAGGACGTTGAAGGCCGCGTCAGGACACCTCAGTACGCCTTCGCCATGCCGCTCGTCTGCGCATCGCCCAGGCCGCGCGCGTAGGCGCTCGCGCCGACCGGCCGGCTATACAGATAGCCCTGCTGCTTGTCGCAATCGATCGCGCGCAGAAACGCCGCCTGCTCGGCGGTCTCGACGCCTTCCGCCGTCACGTTCATGCCGAGCGAGTGCGCCATCGCCACGACGGCCTGCGTGATCGCGATCGAGTCGCGATGGTCGGGCAGCCCCGCGACGAACGAGCGGTCGATCTTCAGGTTATGCAGCGGAAAGCGCTTCAGATAGGACAGCGACGAATAGCCGGTACCGAAATCGTCGACCGAAATGCGCACGCCCATCGTGCTCAGTGCGCTCAGCATCGGCAGCACGGTGTCGCTGTCGCTCATCAGCAGCCGCTCGGTGATCTCGAGTTCGAGCGCGGTGGGCTCGAGCCCCGACTGCGCGAGACAGCGCTCGATGCGCTCGAGCAGGCCGTCGTTGAATTGCCGCGGCGACAGGTTCACCGCGACGATCAGATGCGGCGCGAGCGTGCGCCGCCATTGCGCGACCTGCTCGCAGGCCCGCTGGAGCACCCAGTCGCCGATCTCGCCGATCAGCCCCGCGTCCTCCGCGACCGGAATGAATTCGCCCGGCGACACGTTGCCGAGCTCGCCGTTGTACCAGCGCAAAAGCGCCTCGGCGCCGATCGTGCGGCCGTCCTGGCTATCGACGATCGGCTGGTACACGAGGCTCAGCTCGTCGGCGGCGAGCGCGCGGCGCAGCGACTGCTCGATCGTGAAGCGCCGCTGCAGATGCCGGTTCAGCTCGGCGGTGAAGAACTGGAAGTTGTTGCGGCCGCGCTGCTTCGCGTGATACATCGCCGAGTCGGCGTTGCGCATCAGCGTCGCGACGTCCTGGCCGTCCTCGGGAAAGAGACTGATGCCGATCGACGCACCGAGGTAGTACTCGTTGCCGGCCACCGCGAACGGCACCGCGATCATGTCGAGAATCCGGTGCGCGAGGGCGATCAGCTCGCTCGTGTCGCCATACGCGCTGACGACGATCACGAATTCGTCGCCGCCGACGCGCGCGAGCGTGTCGCCGCGTCCAACGCAGGCCGACAGCCGCTCGGCAACGCTGCACAGCAGCGCGTCGCCAGCTTCGTGGCCGGCGGTGTCGTTGACCTTCTTGAAGCTGTCGAGATCGACGAACAGCACCGCGACGCCCGCGGGCTCGAACGTGCCGTCGCCGCCGTTGCCGTGGCCCTGCGGTTCGAACAGGTCGCGCATCCGCTCGGTCAGATAGGCGCGGTTGTAGAGGCCCGTGAGCGAGTCGCGCGTGGCGAGAAACTTGAGCTGGCGCTGCGCCTCGCGCACCGGGCCGATGTCGGTAAACGAGATCAGCACCGAATCCGGCTCGCTCTCGCCGGGCCGCATGATCGGCACGACGTTCTCGGTGATCCACACGACCTCGCCGCCGATCAGCTCGACGCCGATCGTCACGCCGAGCAGCGGCTTGCCGGTCGCGAAGACCTGCGTAACCGGCCGCTGCGTTTCGTGGATGAGCGAGCCGTCCTCGTTGAACGAGCGCGTCATCACGGTATCGATGCGGCAACCGACGATCTGCGGCGTCGCGCGCAGCATGCGCTGCGCGCTCGGATTGCAGGCGAGCACGATGCCCGCGCGCGACTGCACGACGATGCCCTCGCTCAGATGATCGACGACGAGCCGGTGCCGCTCCTCGCTGCGCGCGAGACGCTGCGCCATCGCGTCCTGATGGACCGCGAGGCCGACGCTGCCGCCGATATCGTGCAGCATCGCCTCTTCTTCGGGAGTGGGACGCCGCCTCGTGCGGTAATAGACCGCGAACGCGCCGAGCACGACACCGGCGTCGTTTTCGAACGGCACGGACCAGCACGCGCGCAGACCGTACGGCCGGGCGAGATGGCGGAAGCCTTCCCAGAGCGGATCGGTTTCGATGTCGTCGACGACGACGAGACGCCGGCCGTACATCGCGGTGCCGCACGAACCGACCCGCGGGCCGATCGCGATGCCGTTGACCGCCGCGCTGTACGCGGGCGGCAGCGACGGTGCGCCGCCGACGCGCATGTGCACGCCGTCGGCGTCGAGCAGCAGGATCGAGCAGGACGCGCCTTCGCCGAGCAGCGCCTCGGCGCGGCGGCATACCTCGTCGAGCAGTTCCGGCAACGGCGTGTTGCACGTGATGAGCCGCAATACGCTGCGCTCCGAGGCGAGCAGTTCCTCGGCTCGCTCGGCCCGGTAGCGGGAGCCCTCTGGAGAGGCTGCCGTCGTGCCACGTGATGTCGCTTCGCAAATCATGGTTGCGCCCCCCAACCCAACATCGGCAAATAAGTGTCCGCCGCGCACCAGGGTTTACGAGAGACCGGTGCGAAATATCTGCAATGCGTCGCCTATGCGCGAGGCCGGGCGGGGAATGCCGGAAGCCTCGCCTATCCGGCGTGCCCGGTGCCTTCGCCGCGGTGCGCGGGCCGGTTCAGTTGTTGCCGCCTCCGCCGCCACCGCCTTGCTGCCCGCCGGGTGGGCGGTTGCCGCCCCCGCCTTGGGGGCCTTGTGGACCGCCGCCACCCGAAGGTCGGCCACCGCCGCCGCCCTGTGGGCCGCCGGGTGGACGGCTGCCTGCGTTACCCGGTGGCGGACCGCCGGGTGGTCGTCCGCCCACGTTGCCTGGTGGCGGGCCGCCTGGTGGTCGTCCGCCTGCATTACCCGGTGGTGAGCCGCCGGGTGGTCGTCCGCCTGCATTGCCCGGTGGCGGGCCGCCCGGTCCAGCATGCCACGGCGGCCGCCGCACTGTCGGCGGCGGATGGTGAGCCCAGCGCGACTGCTGGCTGTACCAGGGCCGGCCGCGGTAATAGTTGCCCCAGTAATCGGCGATCGCAAAGCCCACAATCGGCAGGCCGATCACGGTGCCGTAGTTCACCAACGGCACATTGCCGCCCTGATACGGCACACTGAGCCGCGCTGCAAAGACCCAGCCGCGCAGATTCGGCGCGGCGACATCGCACCAGTGGAAGTTGCCGAGACAGCCCATGACCGTAAGCGGAACGCCGGCCGGCAATTGCGTGACGATCGGATAATCGGCCGCAGGGCCGGCGTGCACGTTGACCCGGCTCGTCGTGTAGGCCTGCGACTGCGCGCTCGCCACGACCGGCAACGCCAGCAGGCCCGCCGCCACCGACAGGCCCAGAACGAATCGTTGTGTCATTCCTGTTCCTTCCCCCAGTCTGGACGGCCGCTTCCCGCCAGCCGCCCTATATGCCCCTACTTATATATAGACGTTGCACCCGTCGTATGACAATGGCGCGGCGCCCGGTCCCGACGGCAACGCTTCGCCCGCACGCCTCGCGAGGCGGCACGCGGCGCATCGATCCGCGAGGCCGCCGCGCAATCGACGCTCGACGGCACCGTGGGCCAACTGTACTGGAAAGCACCCAGGCAAGTCACCCGTCGCCAGGCGTTTTCCGACGACGGCGGCGGCAAATGGCTATCACGGCATGGAAGCGGACCTGAAATGGGCCTGAATCAACCCTGAAGTGGCCCTGCAGCGGCCCCTCGATTTCGCCCGACCTGCTCCCGGATCGTTCCGGAACCGCTCCCGGCCTGTACCCCGAATCGCATCCGAATCGCCTTCCGAATCGCCCTCCCAACCGCACCCGGCCCGCGCCCCACAACATGTTCGATATCTTCGAACGAGTGCATCGAGGAAGTGGTACGGCAAGCGCGTCCGCGACGCGCATTATCACTCCTACCAACCCCTCACACTGTTTCGGAGAAATGAAATGACCCGCTTCCAGAACACCTCGATTCTCGTCACCGGCGGCAGCAGCGGCATCGGCTTCGCGGCCGCGCAAGCGTTCGCCCGCGAAGGCGCTCGCGTCGTCATCACCGGCCGCGACGCCGCCGCGCTCGACACCGCCAAAAACGCGCTCGGCGAACGGGCGATCGCGATCCGCAACGACGCGGGCTCGCTCGCGGCGGCGCGCGAACTGGCCGCCGCAGTCGACGCGCAAGGCGTGCGGCTCGACGCCGTCTTCATCAACGCGGGCAGCGCGAAATTCGCGCCGTTCGCGGACGTCGACGAAGCGCTGTGGGACGCGAGCTTCGACACCAACGTCAAGGGCGCGTACTTCCAGATCCAGGCGCTGCTGCCGCTGCTGAACCGGGGTGCGTCGATCGTCATCAACGGTTCGATCAACGCGCATATCGGCATGCCGGGCTCGTCCGTGTATGCGGCGAGCAAGGCCGCGCTGATTTCGCTCGCGAAGACGCTATCGGCGGAGTTGCTGCCGCGCGGCGTACGTGTGAACGTGGTGAGCCCTGGGCCGGTGCGCACGCCGCTCTACGGCAAGCTCGGCCTCGACGCGGCCGCGCTCGAGGCCACCGCCGCGCAGATCGTCGGCCAGGTGCCGCTCGGCCGCTTCGGCACGCCCGAGGAAATCGCCGCGACCGTGCTGCATCTGGCCGCGCCGGAGTCGGCGTTCATCGTCGGCAGCGAGATCATTGTCGATGGCGGGATGAGTCAGCTTTGAGTGGGCTTTGATCCGGCGCGCGGGGACGCGCCGGGTCGCATCAGGTCATACCAGGTCGTACTGGATCGCACTGCGTCGTACCAGGTCACACTGGGTCGCACCAAACCGTGAAACATATCAATGCAGGCTCGGCGGCCGCGGCGCGTCGTCCTCGGCGGCGGCACCGCCGTCGTCCGCATCCCTGCTGTCGGCATCGCCGCCCTCACCCTCTGCGTCGCCGAACAACTGCGCGCACAAGCCCTCGCCCGACTCGCTCAGACACGCTGTGCCCGTGCCGTCCTCGTTGAACGCGGTATCGACGAGACCGCCACCCGACAGCGCGGTCAGGTGGCGCCGCAAACTGCTCATCGGCACGTCGGCCTGCTTCGACAGCTTCGCGAGCGACCACGCGCGCCCCGGCGTTTCCCGGTGCGCGCGCCATAGCTGCGCGAGTATCGCGGCGAGCTGCGGGTCGATATCGTCATCATCCATGCGTGTCTCCTTCGTGGGTCGTTCGTAAGTCGTTCCTAGGTCGCCCGATTCGCGGGCCGGTCGTTCGCCACGCTCGCGATCCTGCCGCGCGCGCTCAGCTCATCCCCGCCACCAGTTCCCCCAGCGTCTTCAACGCCGCCTCGGCCTGCGCGGTCCACGGGTAGCTGTAGTTGAGCCGGATGAAGTGGCGAAAATCGTTGCGCGTCGAAAACATCATCCCCGGCCCCACCGTGATGCCGCGCGCGAGCGCGGCCTGATAGAGCCGCATCGAATCGATCCAGCCCGGCAGTTCGACCCACAGCACGTAGCCGCCCTGCGGCGCCGACACGCGCGTGCCAGCCGGAAAGAAGCGCAGCACGAGCGCCGTCATGATGCGCGCCTGCTGCCGGTACACCTTGCGCACGTGCCGCAGATGCCGGTCGTAGCCGTCGTGACGCAGATAATCGGCGACCGCGACCTGCGGCACCGACGGCGTCGTCAGCGTGTTCAGGAACTTGAGCTTCTCGACCTGCGCGCGATAACGCCCCGGCAGCGCCCAGCCGATCCGGTACGACGCGGTCAGGCTCTTCGAAAACGACGCGCAGTGCAGCACGAGCCCTTTCGTGTCGAAAGTCTTCAGCGTGGAAGGCCGCGTGTCTCCGAAATACAGTTCCTGGTAGACGTCGTTCTCGATCGCGGGAATCTCGTGCGCAGCCAGCAGTTCGACCAGTTGCCGCTTGCGCTCGTCGGACATGCAAAAGCCGAGCGGATTCTGGAAGTTCGGCATCACCATGCAGGCGGCGATCTTCTGCCGCTCGATCGCCTTGGCAAGCGCGTCGAGGTCGATGCCGTCGAGCGGATGCGTGGCGATTTCGAGCGCGCGCATGCCGAGGCGCTCGATCGCATGCAGCATCGCGTAGTAGGTCGGCGATTCGACCGCGACCGTGTCGCCCGGCTTCGCGACCGCCTGCAGGCTCAGGTTGATCGCCTCGGTCGCGCCGAGCGTGATGACGATCTCGCCCGGATCGACCGGCAGGCCGTTTTCCGCGTAGCGCCGCGCGATTTGCCGGATCAGCTCGGGATTTCCCGGCGGCAGATCGTCGATCAGGTTCCAGCTCGCGTGACGGCGCGCGATCGCGTTCGCGTACTGGTTGATGCGCCGCCACGGAAACAGCGACGGGTCCGGATACGGCGAGCCGAACGGCACGGCGTCGTGCGCGCGGATGCTGCGCAGCGTCGACAGCACGAGGCGGCTCACGTCCACCGTGGCGGGCACCGGCGCGGACGCCGCGGACTTGCGGCCCGCGCGCGCCGCGGTGGACGACGCGGCCGGCGCCACCGCAAGCGCCTTCGCCGCCGCGTCGCGCACGAAATAGCCGGACTGCGGCCGCGTCTCGACGATGCCGCGGCTCTCCAGCAACGCATACGCGTGCAGCACGGTCTTGATGCTGACGCCGTGCTGCTGGCTCGCCTGGCGCACCGAGGCAATCCGCTCGCCGGCCGCGAACACGCCACGGCGCACGGCTTCGGTGATTTCGTCGGCGAGTTTTTCGTAGAGCTTCAAGGGGGTTACGGTGGAGTCGAAGGGGTCGCGGGCTTGCGAGGCTCGAAGGGCCGGGAAAGCACCGGCACGCGCACCGCGATCAGGCTTGCGCAACTGTACTCCTATTCTTTCCGATTTTCTGTATCCGACGCCTTCAGGGGAACACAGTACGCTTGCGACTATCGGCCCGAAAAGCCCCCAAGCCTGCTCCATCGCCCCGTCATGAAGAAGAACGAAGCCAGCATCGAACCACGCATCGAGCCCTACAAGCACCCCGCCGCCGGCTGGGGCGCGCTCAAATACGTCGCGCTCAATCTGCTCAAGGAAAAAGTGGCGGGCGGCAACTACCGCACGCTGCTCAAGCAGAACCAGCCCGACGGCTTCGACTGCCCGGGCTGCGCCTGGCCCGATCGCGAGCATGCCTCGACCTTCGAGTTCTGCGAGAACGGCGTAAAGGCCGTGGCCGCCGAAGCGACCGGCAAGCGCGTGACGCCCGCGTTCTTCGCGCAGCACAGCGTCGCCGAACTGATGGCGCAATCGGACTTCGAACTCGAACAGCACGGCCGTCTGACCGATCCGCTCGTCTACGACGCGCGCTCCGATCGCTACGTGCCGATCGGCTGGGACGCAGCGTTCGAGCTGATCGCGCGGCATCTGCAGCAGCTCGGCGATCCCGATCGCGCTGCGTTCTATACCTCGGGCCGCGCGAGCAACGAAGCCGCGTTCCTGTATCAGCTGTTCGTGCGCATGTACGGCACCAACAATTTCCCCGACTGCTCGAACATGTGCCACGAAGCGACGAGCCGCGGCCTGCCGCATACGGTCGGCATCGGCAAAGGCACGGTCACGCTCGACGACTTCGAGCACGCCGATACGCTGCTGATCTTCGGCCAGAATCCGGCCACCAACCATCCGCGCATGCTCGGCGAACTGCGCGAATGCGCAAGGCGCGGCGCGACGATCGTGTCGATCAATCCGCTCAAGGAGCGCGGACTCGAACGCTTCGCGAGCCCGCAGCATCCGGTCGAAATGCTCACGCTCGGCAGCACGAAGATCAGTTCGGTGTTCATCCGCCCGAAGGTCGGCGGCGACTTCGCGCTGATCAAGGGCGTCGCCAAACGCATCATCGAACTCGACGACGAAGCGCTGGCCTCGGGCCTCGAACGCGTGCTCGACGTCGGCTTTATCGCCGAACACACGGTCGGCTTCGAAGCGTTCGCCGACGATCTGCGCGCCGAGCGCTGGGACACGATCGTCGCCGAAGCGGGCGTGCCGTTCGAAGACGTCCTGAAGCTCGCCGACATCTACGCGCGTGGCCGCGCGGTGATCTCGACCTGGGGCATGGGCCTCACGCAGCACAAGAACTCGGTCGCGACGGTGCAGATGCTGTCGAACCTGATGATGATGCGCGGCCATATCGGCCGGCGCGGCGCGGGGCTGTGCCCGGTGCGCGGCCACTCGAACGTGCAGGGCGACCGCACGGTCGGCATCGAGGAAAAGCCGACCGACGCGTTTCTCGACAAGCTCGGCGCGGTCTACGATTTCGAACCGCCGCGCGAGCATGGGCTCGACGTCGTCAACACGATTCAGGCGATGCTCGACGGCCGGGTGAAAGTGTTCATCGGCCTGGGCGGTAATTTCTCGATCGCGACACCCGACACACCGCGCACGTGGGAGGCGATGCGCGCCTGCGATCTGACCGTGCACGTCACGACCAAGCTGAACCGCAGCCACCTCGTGCATGGCCGCGATGCGCTGATTCTGCCGACGCTCGGGCGCACCGAGATCGATCTGCAGAACGGCGTGCCGCAGGGCGTGAGCGTCGAGGATTCGATGAGCATGGTGCACATCTCGTATGGCATGAATCAACCGGCCTCGGATAATCTGCTCTCCGAAGTGGCGATCGTCGCGCGCATGGCGCATGCGACCCTGGGCAGCGCCAAGGTGGACTGGCTCGCGCACGCGGCCGACTACGCGCTGATTCGCGACGGCATCGCGCAGGTGATCGACGGTTTCGCCGATTACAACGAGCGCCTGAAGAAGCCCGGCGGCTTCCATCTCGGCGTGGCGTCGCGCGAGCGCATCTGGAAAACACCGAGCGGCAAGGCACAATTCCTCGTTCACGCGATCGCGCTCGATACGCCGATTCATCTGGCGCGCAAGCAACATGGCGAACGGCTCATGACGCTGATGACCACACGCTCGCACGATCAGTACAACACGACGATTTACGGTCTCGACGATCGCTATCGCGGCGTGTACGGACAACGGCGCGTGCTGTTTGCCAATCCGGACGATATCGCGATGCTCGGGTTCGCGGCCGGCCAGCGCGTCGATATCACGAGCGTATGGGCCGACGGCATCGAGCGTCGCGTGGATGGCTTCCTGCTCGTCGAATACGACATTCCGCGCGGTTGCCTCGGTGCGTACTATCCGGAGACGAATCCGCTCGTGCCGCTTTCTTCCGTGGCGGATGGCGCGGGCACGCCGACTTCGAAGTCGATTCCAGTATTGCTGACGGCTTCGGTGGTTGAGGTGGCGGCTTGAGGTGTGCCGCTCGATGTTTGGGGCGTGTGGCCTGCGGGCTCGTTATGCGTGCCACGCGTGCACGACATGTGCACAAAGCGCGCGCGTCAGGCTGTCTTCTTCGTCAGATCGCGATGGGTCAGATAAAGCCGCAGGTCGAATTCGATCTGCTGGTAGCCCGGCTGCATGAACTCGCACAGACGATAAAACGCCTTGTTGTGATCGCTCTCCTTCAAATGAGCGAGTTCATGCACGACGATCATCTTCAGAAATTCCGGCGCCGTCGATTTGAATAGCGACGCGATGCGGATTTCCTTCTTCGCCTTCAGCTTGCCGCCCTGCACGCGCGAAATGCTCGTGTGCAGACCCAATGCGTGCCGTACGACGTCGAGCTTGCTGTCGTAGGTGACCTTGTCGATCTGCTCGGCGCTGCGCAGATGTTCGCGTTTCAGTTCGGCGCAATACGCGTAGAGCGCGCGATCGGTCTGCACGTCGTGCGTGTTCGGATATTTCCGCGCGAGGTAGGCGCCGAGCTGATCGGCGGCGATCAGGGTTCTGACCTTCTCCTGTAGAGGCGCGGGGTAGCCGGTCAGGTATTTGAGCGGGAGCATGAAAGAGGACGGGGTTTTGTCGGATGGATATTATGCGGGGTTCAGTTTGTTGGCGAGGTTGAGATTTGTCAGGCGCCGACTAGACTCCGCACGACGTGGTGAGCCAAGCTGTCAACGACGCACCAACCGTGTGCGCCTAGAAGGATAGCGGTATCGGTAACGCGTGATGGATAGATATTGCTATCGGCAGAATTGATCACGGGAGTAATAGCCGATCAAAATTGAAGCCGTCTATTACCGCTCCGCCCCACTTGAACAAAGGTTAGTCCGCTTCCGCGCCCTGATAGTGGATTTGTCCGAACATCAGGCCAGCGCCAATGGAATCTGTCAGCCCTTCCATACGGCCCTGTGTTTTGATAAAAACTGGGGCGGACATAATCGCTTGCCGCAGAAACGTACCGCCCGCCCACGGGACCATTGCAGCTTTCATTATCTCCAGATTGATTCCTGCAAGTAGATATGATCCGCTCCAGCCCGCAAGATAACCAGCGGACCAATCCAGATAAATGATACCTCCCTCAAAATTTTGGGCTTCCAACTCGTCACCATGAAACGTCTCTGTCATGTACACAGTCCCATTACTATCAAAACCCTTTGCAGAACCACTTCCCCCTATACCATGTCCCCGGATTGAAATTTTCGGCAATTCGAGCTTCTACAATTTCAGCCATTTAAGAATAGGAATCGAGAGACCTATTCCCACTCCCGAATATTCAAATTTCCGAGGTGGTCCACTCGGCGGATCGACAACAATAACGCCTCCTGATGCAAGAAGAAGATCGACATTCAAGCTGCCACCTGCCCCAGTTTTATAACGCCATTGACTCTCACGCAACGACTTGATCCACATAATTACCCATACCTCCCCCTGAATGGCTCTCCTGTCCAGCCTGCATAAAGAAATGCAATTGCAAGGACAGCCAACATAAATTCTTCAAACCAAATTCCGTAGAAGTCGTCAATTCGTGCGGTTTCTCTTGGCATAAGCGGGTCGTAGCGAACCAGAACGGAATCACCAACATCTGCAGAAATAAAGCTTGCCGGAAACGTTATCTGCTTGCCGCGTTGCGTCACAAAAGCAATCTCGGGATGACGTTCACCATGGTTTAGCCGGATAACCTTGCCCAAGGTTGTAGTAGATGTCCGAATAAAATCCAGATTCGACTTGACTTCCGATATCGCCCCAATCAATAGAGCAAGACCAATGATCAGGGCAATGTAATTGCGTTTTCGCATACTATTTCGCAATATTCTCTCGGATATCAAATTCAGCTGTAACCATCCCACCGCTCCCACCGACAACGTTTTGCACCTTGTATTCCTGCTTCACTTTCGCAAACGACAGGCGAACGCGCTCCATATAATTCGTGCCCGCGACCGACGGTTCAACCTCAATGATAACAACATCGCTCATCGTGATTTTCAGAAATTCAAACGGAATACCCCCGCCTTACGCGTCGTTAAAACGACCTGTGGAATGTGGCGGCCCGTCAGACAGTAACGCATCAGGTTAGGGCTGGCACGATCGATATGGTGTAGAAACTCAAGATCGTTAATAGTCGCCTTACCTACTCCACCTCCAGCACCGGACATCATTGCAGATTGTTGCTCCATCTTCCAATGCCAGCCGGTCACTTCTAATTCGCCTCGGTGAAATTCATCCTGCGACTCACCTGAAATACCGTCAATCTTGACAAACATATCCGCCATAACATCCCCAGTCTGCATTGAGATCAACCGTCGTCAGTAGTTAAAATATCGTACGGACAACATCGCTTTGCACGCATCATGCATGTGCCTACATCACATGCAGATACACATCGGAAGCCATGATTCGAAAAAAATAGGCTCGTTGGAATCAGACAACTCTGAAAGCTAGGACAGTCGCCCCCTTCTGTCTTCTACCTGATCCAGGAAAACAGTGAAACAACGCTCCAGTCAATTTCAAGATACGTATTGGAAAGTTGTGATATTTGCTACGTAGTCTTTAATTATTGTTAATTCGTATCTTTCCTTGACTTGCGTCCCTTCACGACCCTGCATCACTGTGGCAGCGTAGCGAACGCTTCCTTCAGACAAGGCTCGCCTTCACTGATAGAGCGATCGTCACTTTCGAGGAATCTATGCCGTTACAGGGAAAATTCGTTGTTGATAACAAGCCGGTTTTGCATCTGGACATGAAGGGTATCGGGTCGTTTCCAGCGTTCTCGGGCGATGGTATTTACCGCAACCGAGGGGGATGCACTGCTATAGCAAATAATGGACCTTTGCCCTCCGGGAAATATTGGATCATCGATCGGCCTAGTGGCGGCTTCGGTTCAAAAGCGGAGGCCTATTTCAAAGACAAATGGAACGCTGCTCTCGGTGCTCCAACTCGCCATACTGATTGGTTCGCGCTGTACAGGAACGATAATTTGATTGATGACTGGACGTGGGTGAACGGTGTGAGACGCGGCAATTTCAGGCTACATCCGGCCGGAGGAGGTGGGCATTCGTACGGATGCATTACACTGCAAAGCCGCGTGGACTTCCACAATCTTCGGCAAGCGCTGCTGCGAACTGGAACTATCCGGGTTGGCAACTCAGACATACATGCATATGGTTGGATCGAGGTCATTACAAATGGCAACACTTGCCCGTAAAGTCGCCAAGGTGCTGCTGTTCTGTGGACTGTATTTCTTAGCGATCCGCTACGTCCACACTTATCCGATTCCAATGACGTTGCAGCAGCAACAAGAACTGATCGTGATCTCGGACGCATTCGGAGTTGCCGATACCGAACTGTTCTATATCCTCGCCATGATGCTCATCGATCTGATCGTTACCATCATGGTGTACTCGATCCTGCTGAGACTTTGGCTGCACTACCGCAAGAAGAAATAAAAAATCTCCGCCATGTAGCGCGCTGATTCACAGCCAGCGCACTACATGGCTGGAACAAGACAATTGCAAATGGCAAAACTTGTCCGTAAAACCACCAAAGTACTGCTGTTCTGTACCTTATATTTCTTGGCAATCCGGTACGTCCACACCTACCCGATGCCAATGACATTGCAGCAGCAACACTATTTAATCGTGATCTCAGAAGCATTCGGCGTTGCCGACTACGAACTGTTCTATATCCTCTCCATGATGCTCATCGACCTGATCGTTACCATCATGGCGTACTCGATCCTGATGAGACTTTGGCGGCACTCCCGCATGAGACGATAAAAAACCACCAATACACAGCAATTGATGCCCCTGACGCCGCCAACCTCAGCAACGGCAGGTGCCTCTCCAATCACCCCACCAACGGCGCCACCGACGCCCCACCGATCCGATGCCGCGCCAGCGCTTCAGCCACAAAACCCGACGCCTTCATCTCCTCGACGAACGCCCGCAACGCTTGGGCCGCGCCCTCGCCGCGACTCTTCGGCACACCCATCGCCTGCTGAATCACCATGAAGCGCTCGCCGAGCAACCGCAATCCGCCAACCTGCCGCGCATCCGCTTCGAGTTGCTGCTTCACGCCCGCCGCCACTTCCGCCTGCTCTTCGAGAAACGTCTGCACCACAGTCGGCGAAGTGGGCGCGCGCACGATCCGCGCGTCCTTCAGCGCACGCGTCAGAAACAGATCGTACGCACTCCCCTTGCCGACCACCACCCGGTTATGCGCACGATCGACCTCTTCATTCGAGCGGATCGGCGAATCGTCGCGCACGAGGTAATAGCCTTCGATCAGCACATACGGCGCGGTAAACGCGATTTTCTCGCCGCGCAGGGGATCGATCGCGAAGAAACCGAAGTCGGCCTGCTCGTCGCTGACCGCCTGCACCGACTTGCCCGCCGCATCGAATACCACCAGTTCCAGTTCGACGTTCAGGCGCGTCGCAAACGCACGCGCCAGATCGACCGAGACACCCACCGGTTCGCCGGACACCGGGTCCTGGTTCGCGAGTATCGGATTGCCGAGATTGATCGACGCGCGCACCTTGCCCGTAGGCGTGAAAGATGACACGACGGTCTGATCGATTGCCATATTTGCTCCGTGAGTTCGAAGTCCCTGAATCGGCACGACGGCACGCTCAGAATGCGTGCCGCAGACCCAATGCCGTCGTCGTCGCCGAACCGTAGCCGCTCGTCTTGTCGTACATGCCCACGAGATACACGTCGGTGCGTTTCGACAGCGGGTAATCGTAGGCGATCGAGCCCGTGTTACGCATCGTGCGCACGTTGAGCGGCGCGCTGCGCGTCGTGCGCGCCCACTCGGCGAGCACCGAGCCCACGCCGATCGGCGCCGACAGACCCAGCATGTACGTGTGCGCGCTCGCCGGCTTGCCGTAGGTCTGCGCCCCCTCGGCCAGCGCATAGACTTTCGCGATGTTGAAGTTGTACGTCATGCCGCCCATCCACATGTCCTGCTCGGACACCGGCGCGGTAACCGGCGTGCGCACGCGCTGCAACGACACCGCCGCGAGGAACGGCCCGTTCACGTACTTCGCATGCAAGCCGAGATTGGCGATGCCGTTCGCGCCCGCGACGCCGCCGAACCCATAAATTGCCGAGGCGGTGAGCCCGGCCAGATTCGGCGTCTGGTATTGCGCGGCATTGTCCCAGACGGTGTCGCCGATCACCGTGTTGTTGAACGTCGCCACGAAGGTTTGCAGAACGATCGGCGAGAACACCACCGACGCGCCGAACGGGTTCAGCAACTGCATGTTGATGTAGGTCGGGTTCGTCTGCCGGCCCAGCCACAATTTGCCGTAGTGCGTCGACACGCCGACGTACGCGTTGCGGGACAGGAAAGGATCGGCCGGCGTGCGGCCCATCGCGCCCGTGTTCGGCTGGAAGAAGCTTTCGAGTGCGAACTCCACCGAGTTGCCGCCGCCGATATCCTCGGAGCCGCGCAGGCCCCAGAACGACGTCGTCAGGCCGCCGCCGCCCAGCGTGACCGCGGCCGCCGGCCCGCTGCTGTGCTTGACGCTGCCGACATACGTGCCGACGATCCCGTACAACTGCACCGACGATTGCGCGTACGCCGCGCCCCCCGTCAATAAACCCATGCCGAGCGCCATGCGCGCGTACTTCGCCAACCGGCTGCCGTTCTTCCTTGTCATCGCGAGAGTCTCCAGATCGTTGTTGTGCATCGGCGGACGATGTCGTGGCATCGCCGCCGGGGTTGCGCGCGAGCGCGCGCTGCCGCGCCCCGTTGCGGCAACGGGGCGGGCAGATTCTTTTTTTCGGGGTAGGGGTATGGCTGGCGCCGCGCGACAGGGCGGCGCCGGTACGGCTCAGGTACAGCTCAGATACAAGCTCACTCAGTGCGGATACGCACTCGGATCAGGGCGCGATCTCTTCGAGGCTGCGCTCGCGCGTTTCGATCATGCCCGTCGCAGCCAGGGCGCCGACCGCGCTGACTGCCGCGAACATCAGGAACACCGAACCGGTGCCCTCGGTGTGCACGAGCAGACCGACGAGCGTCGGGCCCACCGCCGACGCGAGCCGCAGCCACGACGTCGCGAGGCCGGTGCCGGTCGCGCGCATCCGCGTCGGATAGACCTCGGGCGTGTACAGATAGAGCACCGCGTTGATCGAACCGATCAGCCCGTAAGTGAGCGTGCCCATCACCATCACGCCCCACACGCTGTGCGCGGCGAACAGTCCGAGCGCGACCGACAGCGCGCCGCCCGCGCAGAACGCCGCGAGCGTCCAGTTGCGGCGGCCGATGCGGTCGATCGAATAGGCGCACACGAGAAGCAGCACGACCTGGGCGATGTTGGTCATCGACGCCGCGCGCAAGGCCGATTGCAACGGCAACTGATAGACGGTGCGATACAGCGTCGGCAGCCAGTTGTTCAGGCTGTTCGCAATGAAGAACGCCGTCGCCCACAGCACCCACACGATCAGCGTGCGGCCGCGATAGAACGGCGAAAGCAGTTCGCGCCAGCCGGCCTTCTTGCCCGTCGGCGCGAGCTTCGCTGCGCTCACCTTCGGGCCGCCCGCCGCCAGGATGCGGCGCGGCGTGCTCGCTTCCATGCTGCGCACGACCACTTCGGCTTCCGCGTAGCGTCCCTTGCCGATCAGCCAGCGCGGCGACTCCGGCAGCCGCGACACGAAGAACGCGATCATCAGGCCCGGCACCGCGCCGATCCAGAACATCACCTTCCAGCCGACCGCCGGCACGAGCCAGGCGCCGAGCTGCCCCGCCGCCATCAGGCCGACCGGGAAAAGCATTTCGTAGAGCAGAAAATATTTGCCGCGACCGTGCGCATTCGACAGTTCGCTGATGTACGTCGCCGCGACCGGCATCTGTCCGCCGACGCCGATGCCCTGGATGAAGCGGCACGCGAGCAGCATCGGAATGTTGCCGGACAGCGCGCAGCCGAGGCTCATCACCGACATGATCGCGATCGAAACCGTCGCGCTGCGAATCCGGCCCGAGCGCTCGGCGTACCAGCCGAACACGAGCGCGCCGATGAACTGGCCGATATAGCTCGCGCCGATCAGAAAGCCGATCTGCAGCGGCTTGATCTGCCACAGGCCGACCAGCACCGGCAGCACGAACGCGAGCGAGAGCGCGTCGAACGCATCGAAGAACGTCGAACTGCCGATCACGACGCGCGCCTTCGTATGCCAGCGCGAAAACGGCACGCTTTCGATGCGCGCGAGCAGTTCGGCCGCCTGCTGGCCGGAGGCGGCGGCCGCCTCCGCGCTGCCGGCCATGTTGTCGCGCGGCGTGGGCTGCGAGCCCGCCTGCGCATTTAAGACTCTGCTGTCCCGCATCTGTGTCTCCAGTAATCGTTGTTCTGCTGTCCCGGTTGAGTGGCGGACCGAATCCGTCGCTTGTGCCGTCGCTTATGCCGTCGTTTGTGCCATCCGTGCTACCGCCGCTCAGTCGGCCTCGGCGCCACGCGCGCCCGCGAACGAATCGGCGAGACCCTGCCAGCGGCGCACCGCTTCGGTATCGATGTCGAACAGGTCGAGCACGCGGCCGAGCGTCTGATCGACCATCTGCTCGAGCGACGCCGGCTTCGCATAGAACGCGGGCACCGGCGGATAGACGATCGCACCCGCCTCGGTGACCGCGCCCATGCTGCGGATATGCCCCGCGTGCAGCGGCGTTTCGCGCACCATCAGCACGAGACGGCGGCGCTCCTTCAGCATCACGTCGGCCGAGCGTGACAGCAGCGAACTCGTGCAGCCGGTCGCGATCTCCGAGAGCGTCTTGATCGAGCACGGCGCGACGACCATCCCGTCGACGCGAAACGAACCGCTCGCGATCGCCGCGCCGATGTCGGCATTCGGGTAATGCACGTCGGCGAGCTGCTTCACGTCGGCGAGCGTCATGCCCAGCTCGTCGGCGAGCGTGATCTGGGCCGAGCGGCTCGCCACCAGGTGCGACTCGACGTTGGCCGCGCGCAGCATCTCGAGCAACCGCACACCATAGATCGCCCCCGACGCGCCGCTGATGCCGACGACGATGCGGCGTGCCCGGTTGCCGCGCGAGTGCTCAGATGAAGTCAGATCGTGCATCGTGGACTCGCCGGTGAAAAGTGCATCAATGGAAGGCGTACACGAGGGCCACGGCCACCACCACGCCGAGTGTTGCCCACAGCCACAGCTTGCTGCTGCCGCCGCCCGCCGCGCGCGCGCTCGATGCCACCGCGGCCGTGGCGGCCGCATGCGGCGTGGTACTTTGCGCTGCCCCGGCGGCTGCAGCGTCTGCCGTGTCGGCACTGCCGTCAACCACGGCCTCGGCCGGCATCTCCGGTGCGAGCGCTTCGGTGAAGCGCCCGAAAAACTCTTCGGCCATCTTCTTCGCGACGCCGTCGATCAGCCGCGCGCCGACCTGCGCGAGCCGGCCGCCCACCTGCGCATTCGCGCGATACACGAGCTTCGTGCCGCTGCCTTCCGGCGCCAGCTCGACCTGCGCGGTGCCCTTGCCGAAGCCGGCCGCGCCGCCCGAGCCCTCGAAGCTCAGCGAATAGGCTTCCGGCGCGCGCAGATCGGTGAGCGTCAGCTTGCCGTTGAAGCGCGCCTTCACGGGCCCGACGGCAGCGGCCATCACGACCTTGTAGTGCGTGTCGTCGACGCGTTCGAGCGACTCGCAGCCGGGCACCGATACCTTCAGTATCTCGGGGTCGTTCAATGCGTCCCAGACGCGCTCGCGCGGCAGCGGCAAAATGCGTTCGCCGGTCAGTTCCATTGCAAATCTCCTTGTACTGCGGACGACAGGCTCTCTCGCCGGCCTCATGGGCGCGATATGGGAGAACCGGTATGACGGGTGGTGGCGGCGCCGGCTCCCGGCGCCGCGTTCATTGCGGCTCGCGCATGCTCAGTCGAGCACGTGCCGCCATTTTTCGCGGACCTTTTCCTGCAATTCCTTGCTCGCCTCGGCCACTTCGGGAAACTCCTTGATGAAGTCGTACGGACGGCAGGCGTCGATGATCGCCTTCGAATTGAACGGCGCCTTGTACGGATACGCGATCGACATCGGATCGTTCTTCGAGCCCATGCCGCGCTTGATGATGTCGATGTCGAGGTCCGGATCGGAGCGCGTCGCGACGGCCCACATCACTTCCTGCAGATTCGACGGATCGATGTCCTCGTCGACCACGATCGTGTAGCGCGACATATACGCGCCGACGCCGCACTGGTTCAGGATATGCCCGGCCTGGCGCGCATGGCCCGCATAGCGCTGGCGGATCGACACGACGTTGAACATGCGCGCGCCGCCGATCTCGTGCGCCCACACGCCTTCGACGTCGGGCACGCCGGCGGCCTGCAACGCGTCGACGAGCAGCGCCGAGCGCATCACCGCCTTCGAGTACGAGTAGTCGTTGGGCGGTTTGGCCGGCGGGCTGCCCATGATGATCGGCTGGTTGCGGTAGTAAATCCGCTCGATCGTGACGACCGGCGCGGTCTCCGCCTTGCCCGGGTAATAGCCGTGGAATTCGCCGAACGGCCCTTCGATACGCTCGTCGCCCGGATGCGCATAGCCTTCGATCACGATCTCCGAGGCGCTCGGGAACGGCAGGCCGGTCAACTGGCCGTTCACGACTTCGACCGGCTTGCCGAGAATCGCGCCGATGTAGTTCAGCTCGCACATGCCGAACGGCACTTCGATGCCCGACACGAGGTAGCCGAGCGGATCGCAGCCGATCACGATCGCGACCGGAAACGGCTTGCCGGCCTTCATATGTTTGTCGTATTGAATCGCGCCGTGCTTGCCCGGAATCATGTCGAGGCCGACGTGATTGCGGTCGTGAATCATCACACGATAGGTGCCGACGTTGATCCAGTCGGAGTCGAGGTCTTTCGTGACGACCATGCAGCCGGTGCCGATATAGCGGCCGCCGTCCTTTTCATGCCACAGCGGCGACGGAAACGAAAACAGGTCGACGTCGTCACCGCTTTGCACGTTCTCGAACACCGCGCCGTCGTTCACGACGACCGGGTCGTACCCCTCGGCCTGGCTTTGCCATTGCTTGGGCTTGCCGCGCAGCGTCTGCACGAGCGCCTTGTGCGATTCGCCGCCGGCGAGGCGCAGGATCGACGCGAGGCGCGCCGGGCTCGCGGTCGTGCAGGTCGCTACGCGAAAACCCTTGGGATAGCCTGGGATATCGTCGAAAAGCAGCGCGCTCGGGCGCTCTTTCTTCACGTTCAGCTCGCTGATCGCGCCCAGTTCGAGGTTCCAGTCCGCGCCCGATACTTCCGTCAATTCGCCGAGCGCGCGCGCCTCGTCGAGCCATGCGCGCAGGTCCAGTGAATGGGCTTTCGCCGTTTGACTCACGGTGTTGTCTCCTTGGTCTCGCTGATACCGGTTCTGTGGGGTCGTCCGCGTGAAAGTGGCTCAAGCGCGGCATCGTAGGCGCAACATTGCAGCATCGATGCACATCGTGCAAACGATCCTCTTTCATAGAGGGGATGAGTTTCTTTCATGCTCTGCCGTGCGCGATTATCCCCCCTCGCGAGGCAGCCTCGCCGCGGCGCGCGCGCTGCGTCTTCGCGCTCCGTCTTGTGTGCGCACCGCTACGTACGTTAATCTCAAACCGACTATAATCCGACCTTCCGAATGTGATCCGGCCTGACATCGCATGAGACCGTACATCCCATCCCTGCAGAGCCTGCTCGCGTTCGAAGCGGCATCGCGGCACCTCAGTTTCACGCGCGCGGCGCAGGAACTCGAACTCACGCAAACCGCGATCAGCCATCAGATCAAGACGCTCGAAGAGCGGCTCGACATCAAACTGTTCGTACGCCGTCGCAACGTGCTCTCGCTGACACCGGCGGCGCGCGAATACCTGCAGTCGGTACACGAGGCGATCAATCTGCTGTCGATGGCGACCGACCGCGCACGCAAGAAAAAACCGAGCGCAGTGCTAACGGTCGCGAGCCTGCCGACCTACGCGATCAAGTGCCTGATTCCGAAGCTGCCCGACTTCCAGCGCCGGCATCCGGACATCACGGTACACCTCGCGACCAGCTCGAACTTCGACGAATTCAAGCGCAACAGCTACGACGTCGCGATCCGCTACGGCTCGGGACGCTGGGCCTCGGTGCGCGCCGACCGCCTGCACGGCGAGACGTTTTTCCCCGTGTGCGCGCCGGGCGCGCTCGCGGAAGCCGGAGCGTTCGATTCGATTGCCGAGGGTCTTGCGCGCTTCCGGCAGATCCGCACCTACTTCTATTCGATGTACCAGGACGACTGGCCCAGCTGGCTCGAAGCGGCCGTGCGCGAGCCCGTCGAATTCGCGGGCGAAGCGGTATTTCATCTGCAACTGACGTCGCTCGCGGCGGCGGTCAATGGCGTCGGACTCGCGATCGGCCGCTCGCCGCTCGTCGATGCCGATCTCGCGAGCGGCGCGCTGGTCGCGCCGTTCGACGTGCGCGTGCAATCGAATTCCGCCTATTTCATCGCCTCGCCAATCGACAAGGCCAAGCTCAAGAAAGTCGAGCTATTCCGCGAATGGGCGCTCGAGACGCTCGCCGAACCGGTGGCGGCCCGCCCCGCGCGCACCGAGACCGCATGACCGTCGCGTTGCCGTTCGCGCGCGTCGGCGCGCTGCTCGACGCGCACCGGCAACGCACGCCGCACAAGACGGCGCTCGTCGACGTCGAGCGCAATCTGTCGATCGACTTCACGGAACTCGCGCAGTACGTCGATGCGCTCGCGCGCCAGTTGCAACGCGCAAACGTCACACGCGGCGCGCGCGTGGTGCTGGCCGGCAGCGAGGGCATCGAGAAGCTGCTGCTGTGGCTCGCGCTGTGGCGGCTGCGCGCGATCGTCTGTCCGCTCGATGTCGCGTTCCTCGGCGCGCACGGCGCACAGCGCGTGTTCGATCGCATCGATCCCGCGTTCGTGCTGATCGCTGAGCACGCGGACGAAACCGTCCTGCCCACGAGCAGCGCGCGCATCGTGCGCTTTGGCGCGTGGCCCGCGAATGCGGATGCAGATGTGGACACGAATGTGGACGACCCGCAAGCGCAACTGCGCTTCGTGACCACGCCCCTCGCCACGGCATCGAACCATGACGACGATACGCCGCTACCCGACACCGACGAACCCGGCGGCATCGACGAAATCGCCGCGATGTGCTGCACATCCGGCACCACGGGCGTGCCGAAGGTCGTCGTCTACGATCATGCGAGCTACTGGTACAACGGCCTCGATACCATCGACCTGCTTGCGCTCACGGCCGACGACCGCACGCTCGAATACCGCTCGTTCGACTGGTATTCCGCGCAGATCCTGAGCCTGATTCCGTTCCTGCAACTCGGCTCGACGCTGTGCGTCGCGCGCAGCTTCTCGCGCAGCCGCTTCGCACAGTGGATCGCCACACATCGCGTGAGCGTCAGCGCCGGCGTGCCGACCGTGCTGAACCTGCTGCTCGAAGCGCCGGTCGACATCGAGGGCGGCAAGCTCGCGTCGCTGCGCGCGATCACCTGCAGCACCGCGCCGCTGTCGACCGTGCAATGGGCGCGCTTCGAGGCGCACTACGGGATTCGCGTGCTGAACCTGTACGGGTCGTCGGAAGCGGGATGGATGTGCGGCAACCGCTATACGCGCCGCAAGTTCGGCACGGTCGGCTATCCGGTCGGGCATATCGGCTTCTCGGTCGTCGACCCGAACGGTGCGCCGTGCGCGCCCGGCACGCCGGGCCAGGTGGTCGTCGCGGGCGAGAAACTCGCACTCGGCCTGTTGAACGACGCGCACCGGATCGAGCCGATCCGCGGCGCGCCGCTCGCCACGCGCGACGTCGCGAGCATCGACACGCAAGGCTTCGTGGTCGTCTCGGGCCGCATGGACGATCTGATCATTCGCGGCGGCGTGAAGGTGCTGCCGCAGGAAATCGAGGACCTGCTGCTCGAACATCCCGCCGTGCAGGACGCGGTGGCGGTCGGCGTGCCCGATCCGATCTACGGACAGGAGCCCGTGTGCTTCGTGGTGCCGCATCCGGGCATGAAGATCGAGATCGCGGAACTGGTCACGCTGTGCCGCGCCAAACTGCCGCGCGAAAAACAGCCGCGCCAGATTTATCTGGTGAACGAATTGCCGCGCAACGCACGCGGCAAGATTCTGCGCGACGCGCTGCGCCGCGAGTGGTGGACATTCACGCACTCGGGCAAACCCTGAAGTACGGCGACCTGAAGCACGACGAACGGCGCGTGAGTCAACCGGCCGCTTCGAGTTCGAGCAGCGCCGGACACACGGCTTCGTCCGGCTCGTACGCCCGCGTTTCCCTTTCGCGCTCGACAGGCGGCCGCGCGGCGACACCATTCCTCGCCGCGGTCAACTCGGCCGCGATCGACACCGCGATCTCCGGCGGCGTGCGGCTGCCGATCGACAGTCCCGCGGGACCGCGCAAGCGCGCGAGCTGCGCCTCGCTGACGTCGAACAGTTTGAGACGCTCGCGCCGCTTCGCGCTATTCGAACGCGAACCGATCGCGCCGACGTAGAACGCCTCGGTCTGCAACGCATCGATCAGCGCGAGATCGTCGAGCTTCGGATCGTGCGTCAGCGCGACCACCGCGCTGTGGCCGTCGAGTTTCATCGCGAGCACCGTATCGTCGGGCATCGTGCGCACGAGACGCACGTTCGGCACGTCCCAGTCGTCCGCATACTCTTCACGCGGATCGCAGACCGTCACCTGATAGCCGAGGCCCACCGCGATCGTCGCGAGAAAACGCGCGAGATCGCCCGCGCCGATCAGCAGCAGCCGATAGCGCGGCCCATGCACGGTCGTCAGCGTATGCGCGTCGCAACGCAACTGCTCGTCGGCACGCGCGGGCCGCAGCCGCGCGCGGCCGCTCGCCAGATCGAGTTCGCGCGCCACCCGTTCGCCGCCGCCGATGCGCGCGGCCAGCGTGCCGATGCCGCCCGGCGCCTGCGCGTCGGCCTGCGCGTCGGCATTAAGCGGCTCCAGCACCAGTTCCATCGTGCCGCCGCACGGCAGGCCAAAGCGCCGCGCTTCATCAGCGGATACGCCATAGGTCACGCGCTCCGGCAGATGCGTGACGAGCGGCGCGCGGCGCATGCGGTCGATCAGGTCGTCTTCGATGCAGCCGCCCGACACCGAACCGCATACGACGCCGTCGTCGCGCAGCGCGAGCATCGCGCCGACCGGCCGCGGGCTCGAACCCCACGTGCGCGTGACCGTCGCGAGCACCACGCGGTGGCCGCGCCCGAGCCAGTCGACGCAATGCCGCAGCACCTCGACGTCGATACTCTCCATCGCCTCTCTCCTCGCTCCTCGCGTACGCGCCGTCAGTTCCGCGCCACGGCCACCATCTGCACCTCGACGAGAAAGCCGTGGTGCAGTTCCGGCACCGGCACGACCGCGCGCGCCGGCTTGTGATCGCCGAACACGTCGGCGTAGATCCGGTTGAACTCGGGCCAATAGTCGATGCCGACGATATAGGCGATGCACTGCACGACGTCGCGCATGTCGCTGCCGGCCGCCTTCAGCACGTTCTCGCAATGCGCGAGCACCGCGCGCACCTGGCGCTCGAAGTTGTCGGGCCCGTCGGTGGCGACGCCGGGGCCGGGCAGCATCCCCGAGACGAACGTGAAGCCGTTGGCGGTGACGGCCTGCGAGTAGTGGCCGCCGGGCGGCGGCACGTCTTTCGACTGGATGAATTGCATGATAGTCACACCTGTTCAGGAAGAGGTTGGCCGCGCGTCTCGGGCAGAAACGGCGCGAGCACGATGCCGATCACGTAAATGAAGCCGACCGTCACCGCCGCGTGGCCGTAGCCGCCGAAGCGCGAGATCAGCGTGCCGGCGACGAGCGGCCCGGTCCACGCGAGAAAACGCGGTACGTTGAAGCAGAACGCGATCGCGGTACCGCGTACGCGCGTCGGGTACAGCTCGGGCAACCACGTCGGCTGCCACGTATATTGCCCGAGACTGAAGAAGCCCGTGACGCACGCGACCGCGAGCAGCACGGCGATCTCGTGCGTCCACAGGAACAGCACCGGCGTCAGCACGAACGCCATCACGAAGAACAGGAACGTGATGCGGCGGCGGCCGAAAGCGTCGGCGAGAAAGCCGAGGCCGATATAACCGGCGATCGCGCCGACGTTGTACGCCATACCCGCATAGCTCGCCCACGTCGGCGCGGAAAGGCCCGCATGCGCGGCGACCGAGCCGATATACGGCGGCACCCACGTCGAGATGCCCCACCAGCCGAGCGTCGTCGACAGTGACATCAGCACCGCGATCACGGTGCGGCGGCGCAGCTCCTTCGAGGCGAACAGGTCGAGCAGCGTGAAGCGCGCGAGCGCCTGCTGGTCTTCGCCGAGCCGCTCGCCGGCGCGCTTGCGCCTGAGCGACTCGCGGCGTTCGCGATCGACGCGCTCCCATTGTTCGGATTCCGGAATGCCCGAGCGCATCCACAGCGTCGCGAGTCCCGGCAGCACGCCGATCAGGTACATATAGCGCCACGCGTGTTCGCCGCTGTGGCTCATGAAGAGCCACACGAACGAGGCGACGAAGAAGCCCGTGCCGAGCCCGCATTGCATGAGGCCCGCGCCCTTGCCGCGATGCTGGTCGGGCCAGATTTCGGCGGTCATCGCGGTGCCGGTCGCCCACTCGGAGCCCATCGCGAGCCCGACGACGAAGCGCAGCATCGCGAACGAGAGCCAGTCCCACGCGAACGCCGAGAGGCCCGTGGTCAGCGAATACGCGAGGATCGCGAACATCATCATGCGCTTGCGGCCGATGTAGTCCGCGAGCACGCCGCCGATCAGCCCGCCGAGCCCCCAGCCGAGCAGCGTCAGCGCGATCACGAGGCCGGCGTAGAACGGAATCTGCGGATGCAGCGACGGCGCGAGCAGTTGCGCGAGCGCGCCGCCGACCGTGAGGATCAGCGCATAGGTTTCGTAGCCGTCGAAAAACCAGCCGAGATTGGACGCGATCAGCGCGCTCCACTGCTGGCGGTTGATCGAGCGATACCAGACGGGCGCGGGTGCGCTGCCCGCGGATGGCGGAGTCGCGCGGGCGCGCTCGCCGCGTCCGTTGGCGGAAGAAGGCATGGGTGGTTGTCTCCGGGAACGGTGGGGAGCGGCGCGCCGGCGCCGGCTCCCGCCCGATGCAGCACGTGCGGATGTTCTTGTTGTCGCGCGTGCAGGCGGTTTACGCGGACGCCGTCTCCTTGCGGCGCTGCGCGGCGAGCTTCACCGCCTCGATGATTTCCGGGTACGCCCCGCACCGGCACAGATTGCCCGACAGGTAGTGGCGAATCTCCGCCTCGGTCGGATCGGGATTCTCGGCGAGCAGTTGCCGGCTCATCATCAGGAAGCCCGAGGTGCAGAAGCCGCACTGGAACGCGCCGCAGTCGATGAACGCCTGCTGGATCGGATCGAGCGCGCCGTTCGCGTCGAGATGCTCGACGGTCGTGACTTCGGCGCCGTTCGCCATCGCCGCGAGGTACAGGCAGCCCGACACGCTCTCGCCGTTGACGAGCACCGTGCAGCAGCCGCACAGCCCCTGGCCGCAGCTTTCGCGCGCACCGTACAGGCCGAACTCGTTGCGCAGCACTTCGAGAATCGTCAGATGGGGCGCGACGTTGGCGCGCACGCGCTCGCCGTTCAGCGTGAATTCGAGGTTAATCAGGGTCTCGCTCATGGTCATTCCTCAGGCAGCGGTTCGTTGCGTGCCGCGCAGATGGCGCGGTACACGGCTTCGGGCGTGATCGGCAGCGTCTTGATGCGCACGCCGACGGCATCTTCGATCGCCTCGGCAATCGCCGAGGCGACGCCGAACGTCGAGCTCTCGCCGACGCCCTTCGCGCCGAACGGCCCGTTCGACTGATACGCGTCGACGGTCTCGCGGCCGATCCGGTGCGGGATGTCGTGGATGCCCGGAATCTTGTACTCGGCAAACGACGCGTTGCGCAGCTGCCCGACTTCATCGAACTCCATGCGCTCGAACATCGTGATGCCGAGCTGCATGATCGCCGCGCCCGAAATCTGCGTATCGACGACCTTCGGATTGATCGGCGTGCCGCAATCGACCACGTTCTCGAAACGCACGATCTTGAAGTGGCCGGTCTCGACGTCGACTTCGACTTCGACGCCGGTGCCGCCCACCATCCAGTTCGGCGTGATGTTGTCGGACTGGCCGGTCTCGTGATCGGGCTTCGTGTACGGCGGAATGAAGCTGCCGATGCCGACGATGTTGCCCGCCTGCATGCCGTACTTGCGCTTGAGCAGATCGCCCGCGCGCGCCGGTTCGTCGGCCGGCACGCCCAGTTCGTCGGCGAGCTGGCGCAGCTTCGCGCGCGCGTCCTCGGCCGCGAGGCGCACCGCGTGGCCCATGTGGAACGTCGAGCGCGAGCCGAGCGTCGCCATGTCGTACGGCGTCGAATCGGTGTCGGGACGGATCACCTTGATCTTTTCCGCGTCGATGCCGAGCACGTCGCCGGCCATCAGCGCGATCGCGGTGTCCGAGGCCTGGCCCATGTCGACGGTACTCGAATAGACCGTGCAGCTGCCGTCGGCCGACAGGCTCACCATCGCGACCGAGGTGGTCGGCGCAACCAGCGCCTTGAAGCCGATGCCGACGCCGCGGCCACGGCGCACCACGCCGCTGCCGCGTTCGAACGGCGCGCTCCAGTTCATGCGCGTAGCGACACGGTCGAGCACCAGTTCGAGCGCGGCGTCGCGCATCACGGTGCCGGTCGCGTGCGGCTGGCCGTCGCGCAGCAGATTGCGGCGGCGGAACTCGACCGGATCGAGCTTGAGCTTGCGCGCAATCATGTCCGCGTGGCTCTCGTACGCCCACACCATCTGCGGAATGCCGAAGCCGCGGAACGCGCCGGCCGGCGGCAGGTTCGTGTACACCTGATACGAGTCGATCGACACGTTGTCGATGTCGTACGGGCCGCTCGCGGTGAAGCCGGACTTCTGCGTGACGCGCGGGCCGATGTCGGCATACGCGCCGCCGTTCCACCACACTTCGCAGCGCCGGCCCGTGATGCGGCCGTCCGCCGAGACGGCGGTCTGCATGCGGAAGGTGGTGGCGTGTTTCGTGATCGTGAAGAACTGCTCTTCCATCGTCAGCGCGACGCGCACGGGACGGCGCGTCAGCAGCGCGAGCGCCGCCGCGAGCGCTTCGACCTTGATGTAGAGCTTCGCGCCGAAGCCGCCGCCGAGCAGGCCGACGCGCACGCGCACGCGGTTTTCCGCCCAGCCGAGCAGCCGCGCGATCTCGATGCGCACGAACGACGGGCTCTGCGATGCGGTGTGCAGCGTCAGCGTGCCGGCGTTCTCGCCCGGTTCCGCGACCGTCACGATCGGCTCGAGCGGCACGTGCATGACCTGCTGCGTCGTGAAGGTATCGTCGAATACGTGGGCGGCCTGCGCGAACGCGGCATCGACGTCGCCGCGACGCACGCGGAAGTCGAGCGCGACGTTGGTCGCCTGGCGGCCCGCCAGATGCTTCAGGTCCGGAAACGTGCCGGCCGGCTTCAGCTCTTCATGCACGTGAATGTCGGAAGCCGCCGCCTCGACTTCGTTGAACACCGCCGGCAGTTCTTCGTATTCGGCGTAGATCAGGTGCGTCGCTTCCTCGGCCGCATGCGGATCGCTCGCGAGCACCACCGCGACCGGCTCGCCGATATAGCGCACCTTGTCGACCGCGAGGATCGGCTGGTCGTGAAACGCCGGGCCGAAGAACGGCTCCGGAATCACGCGGCGAATGTCGTCGGCGGTATAGACCGCGAATACGCCCGGCGCCTCGCGCGCGGCGCTCGTGTCGATCGACACGATGCGGCCGTGCGCGACCGTGCTGCGGAAAATCTTCGCGTGCAGCATGCGCGGCAGCGAGACGTTATGGATATAGCCGGCGCGCCCGGTCACTTTGGCGTTCGCTTCCAGCCGGTTGATGCCGCGTCCGACCTGACGCGGCGCGGCGCCGGTTTCGAGCGGCGCGGTTTCGATGATGGTCATGCCTGCTCCTTGTTGCGAGCCGCCTCCAGCGCGATGCGCACCGCGCGTCCGAGGTAGACAGTCAGCAGATGTTTCTTGTAGCTCGCCGAGCCGTGCGGATCACCGACAATGTCGAGCGACGCCGCCCCCGCCTCGCCGGCGCGCGCGAGCGTCGCCGCATCCGGCAGCGCGCCGCGCAGGATCGCTTCGGCGTCGACGAG
>NZ_JAAGPQ010000091.1:0-31370 GCF_017104985.1 Paraburkholderia sp. Ac-20342
TCGCGGGCGTCTCGATCACGGGAGCCTGCGGCAGGCAACGCGTGACCGGCACCGCGCGCAGGCTGCGATGACCGGCCGCCGTAAACGCCTCGCAGATGAAGCGAAACCAGCCGCGATCGACGATCGCGAGCAATTGCCGGCCATCGCCGAGCGCTTGCGGATCGACCGCGATATGGCAGGTTTGCGGGTCCTGGATCAGTTGATCCTCGACGATATTCGGCAGCGCCTGACGCAGCTTCGGACCGCGCAGCGGCGGCAGCGTCGCGGGCATCAGCAGCAGGTCGCGCGCGGCGACCATCAGCACGGCCACGCTCGCGCGCGGCAGCAGCGCGAGCGCCGAACGGCCGGCGCGCTGCGTGCGGCCCGTCTTGTCGAGCAGGACGAACGGCAGCTCGGGCAGTTGCCATTCCTGCGAGGGCACCGCCGGATCACGCGGCGGCAATAGAACGATCAGCGTGCTCAAAGGCCACTCTCTCTCGGGATTGCGTAGTTCATAGTTGGTCTTGCACCCGCACGATACGCGTAGTGTGAGTCAATGGATCGCGATAGACGAGTGTCGTCCGGTCCACGGTGGCGCGCTCGTGCTGCACGCTGCCGTGAACGAGGAAGTAGCTCGAATTGACGTCGAACTCGCTCGCATCGATCGACGCCGACTGCACGCCTGAGGCGGTCAGCGCGAGCTGCACGTCGCCGGTGTTGCGGAAAAACACGGTCTGCCGGCGCGCAACGAGCGTCTGCGCCTGCGACACCGTCATGCCTGTGACGACGGCCGCGATCACTTCGGCCGACGCGGTATTCATATTGAGCGCCGTAATCGTTGGCAACACGGTGACGAACGGGCGCAGACGCTCGACGATTTCGGGCGTGTAGCCGGGAATGTCGAGCAGCGAGTCGACGCCGATCATCTGCAGCGGCGCGACCGCCGGGTTCTCGTCGGCGTCTTCGATGCCGGGCTGGCTCGTGAAGCTGCCGCCGCCTGTGCCACCCCCGCCCCCACCGCCGCCGACCGGCGTCGCGCTGCTCGTCGGCGTGCCGGTCTGGAAGCGCGTCGCCGATTGCGAGAGCGCGGTGCGCATCTGCAACGCGGTGGCCTTGGCGAGCTGGCCGCTCAGCCCGAGCGAGATCAGCAGGCGCTGATACGCGGCGGTCTGCTCCGCGTTCAGCTGCATCACGCCGGGCGCGGGACTCGCCACAAGATTGCGCAGATTGAATTTGGCCTGCGCGTCCTCGATCGAACCGGACAGATACGTGGCCGCGCCTTCCTCGGCGCGCACCTCGCCGATCTGTCCGAGGAAATCGGACAGGCGCGTACGCGCGATCGGCACACCCCACAAGCCGCCCAGATACGTGATGCCCGCCGACGTGTCGCCTTCCGAGCGCAAAATCAGCCGCGTCCAGTCGAGCGCGCCGCGCGCGACCCATTGCGCCTGCGAGAGCAGCCGCTGGTTTTCGATGCGCCGGACCTGCACCTGCTGACGCCACAGCATGCCGGCGACGAGAATCGCCGAGAGCGAGACGACGAGCAGCGCGCTGATGATCGCGACGCCACGCTCGCGCGCGCGACGCCCCTGAACGCGAGCGCGCACTCGCGCACCCGATGCACACCGCCGCCGCGATAACGGGGAGAACGTCATTTCATTCTCCGATCAGAAAAACACGCGTGACGGGCCGCGCAAGCGAGGTCGCGCCGATGCGCACCTCGAGTCCCGTCGCCGAACGCGGCATCGGCGCATTGCCGAGCTGCGGCACCCTCAGATTGTTGGCGGCTTCGCCGATCGCGGCCTGCACGTCGTTCATCTGCGTGGTCCAGCCGAGCTTCGGCACGTACAGGCGCGCCGAGATCGAGCCGACGCCGCCCATCAGCGGGATCGCGTTCCAGCCCTCGCTGTCGCCGCCGTTCAGCGCGCGCCGCAACTCGCCGACGTTGCCAAGCGGCGGCGACGCCGAGCGCACCACGCGTCCATTGGCGATCCGATAGCGCACGACCTGCAGACGCGGCGCCTTGCCCAGCAAAACCATGTACCGCACGATCTGCAGCGTGTTGCCGGAGATCGAGACCGCGGCCTGACCGGCTTCATCGTCGCTGGCGGCCTGGCGCGCGTCGATGCGCATCTGGTCGAAGAGTTGCGCGAACACGCGCTCGTTTTCCATCGCGTTCGTAATCGTCGTGCGGCCGCGGATGATCTGGTCGAGCCCGCGCCACGACAGCACCGCGATCACCGCGAGGATCGCAATCGCGACCAGCAGTTCGATCAGCGTGAAGCCACGCGCGCCGACCCGGCGGCGGCGCTCAGAGCGAGCGGTTGTTTTCATTCGCGACCACCGTGACCATCTGAGCGAGATTGCCGGAGCGCCCAGGCATCGTCACCATGACTTCGACACGGCGAAACACCGGATTCGGCGTCGCCGTCACATGTTCGGTACAGACCAGTTGCAGATTGCCCTGCGAGCAATCGAAGCTCGTTTCGCCGACGTTCGGCCAGCCATGCGTCAGATGCAGTTGCGCGAGCGCGTTGTCGGCGCTCCAGCCGGCGAGCAGACGTTGATGCAGATCGGCCTCGCCGCTCGCGAGACTGCCGACCGCGCGCAGCGACGCGGCGAGCGCGACCGCGATGATCGCGAGCGCGACGAGCACTTCGATCATCGTGAAGCCGCGCGCGGCGCGACGCGAAACATGGCCGCGCGGCTTGCGGTTCGTGCGGCGGGGAAGGGCGCAGGCGTTCCTGCTGCGGCGAAACATGTCAACGCACCTCGTAGCGGCCATTGCCGGTGCCGACGATCGTCGCCTGTCCGGCCGCCGAAAACAGCGTGACCTGCACCGGCACGTCGATCGCCTCGGTGCCGAAGACGATGCGATCGGCCTGCGAATCCGAACCGGGATAGCTGATCGAGACACTGGTCACGCCGCCTTCCCATTGACGCGGTCCGAGCAGGTCGTCGCGCAACGGACGCCAGCCGTCCTCGGTACGCAGATCGAAACGGAAACCGCCGTCGTACGGCTGCCATGCGATCGGCCGCGCGCGCACCTGCGCTTCGTCGCCGGCCGATTCGAACAGCAGCGCGAGACGCTGCGCTTCCTCGTTCAGGTCGGTGCGCGGATTGCGCGTCATCGTCACGGCGGTCAGCGACACGAGCAGGCCCGCGATCACGAGCACGACCATCATTTCGAGCAGCGTGAAGCCGGCCGCGCGGCGCCGGCTCGCGTGCGTGGACATCATGTAACTCTCGGAATACCGATACGGACTATTGCCACGAACCGACGTCGGCATCGTTGCCTTCGCCGCCGGCCTTGCCATCGGCCCCGTAGCTGAACACGTCGATCTCGCCGTGCACGCCCGGATTCAGATACTGGTACGCATTGCCCCACGGATCGTTCGGCAGACGCTCGAGGTAGCCGCCGTCCTTCCAGTTGTTCGGCACGGGGTCGGTGCTCGGCTTTTCGATCAGCGCGCGCAGGCCCTGCTCCTGGGTCGGATAGCGGCCGTTGTCGAGGCGATAGAGCTTCAATGCCTGCATCACGGTGCCGATGTCCTGCTTCGCGGCGACGCGCCGCGCTTCGTCCGGACGGCTCATGATCTTCGGCACGATCAACGCGGCGAGAATGCCGAGAATCGCGATCACGACCATGATTTCGATCAGCGTAAAACCGCGCTGGCGACGGCTGCGCGAACCCGCGTTGTCAGCGCGGCGAATGGTCGACAGTTGCATAGCTTGCTACCTCTTTTCAGGTGAAATTTTCGACTTGGGCGCATATTGAACACGCCGGGTCGGTCATTTTAATGTCATGGAGTTGAAGGGTTTCAACCCACCGAAATTTTCACAATAGTCCGTACAATGTGCGCATGAACGCCATCCAAATCCGCCTCCTGTCGCTCGCGCTGTTCGCCGCTTTCTGCGCGACGCTGACCTACTGGGTCATCACCCTCACCACGATGTCCGGCGCGCCGTTGCCGGCTGCCGCCACGCATGCGCAGGTCTCGACCGAGCAGGCCGCGACGCTGTTCGGCGGACAGCTGCAGCGCAACGTCAATCAGGACATCCATCTGTTCGGCATCCTCGCGTTACGCGAAGGCGCTGCGGCAATCGTCAGCGTCGGCGGCGAACCGCCTCATGCGGTGTCGCTCGGCAGCACGCTCATGCAAGGCACCAAACTCTCCGAAGTCCGCGCCCGCTCGATCATCATCGACCGCAACGGCGCGCACTCCGAAGTCTTCCTGCCTCCCAACGCGAGCGGCCCCACCATCTACGTACGCTAAACCAGAAACGGTTGCGCGGCCGCTGCGGCCCGCCGCGCCATCCTTTCCGTTTCTTCCTCGCCTTTCAGTTCTTCCTCGCGCTGCGGCTGCCCATTACTGCACGAGGTTGTTCAACTCGATGATCGGCATCATCACCGCCAGCACGATCACGAGCACCACGCCCCCCATCGCCAGAATCAGCAGCGGTTCGAGCAGGCTCGTGAGGAACATCGTGCGCCGTTCGAGTTCGCGCGCTTCGCCTTCGGACGCGCGATCGAGCATCGTCGTCACGTCGCCGGTCGCCTCGCCCGAACGGATCAGGTGCACGAGCACCGGCGGAAACGTCTTCGTGTTGCCGAGCGCGCGCGACAGCGAGGTGCCTTCGCGCACGCGCACGATCGCATCGTCGATGTTCTCGCGCATCGCGTTGTTGCTGAGCGTTTCGGCGGCGGCCTGCAACGCGCGCAGAATCGGCACGCCCGCCGCGGTCAGAATGCCGAGCGTGCTTGCGAAGCGCACGGTGTTGTAGCCGCGCACGAGCTTGCCGAGCAGCGGCGCGGTCAGCAGCCAGCGGTCGAACGCGAGACGCGGGCCGGGCTGCTTCAACGTCGAGCGCACCAGATACGCGACCACGACAACACCGATCAGCATCGCCCACCACCAGTGCCGCACGAAGCCCGACAGCGCCATCATCAGCACGGTGAGAATCGGCAGCTGCTGCTTCGTGCTCGCGAACACGTTCACGACCTGCGGCACCACATAGCTGAGCAGGAACGTCACGATGCCGAACGCGATCAGCGTGACGACCGCCGGATAGGTGAACGCAAGCACGATCTTCTGTTTCAATGCATTGCGCTGTTCGATGTAGTCGGCGAGCCGCGACAGCACGAGACCGAGCTTGCCCGTATGTTCGCCGGCCGCGACGAGCGCCCGGTAAATCTCGGGGAAATCCTTCGGATGCTGCGTGAGCGCATTGGCCAGCGAATGACCGCCGAGCACTTCGGCGCGAATCGACGCCATCAGCTCGCGGATGTAATCGCGCTCCGACTGCTCGGTCAGCACCGCGAGCGCTTCGTCGAGCGGCAGCCCCGCGATCAGCAGACTCGCGAGTTGCCGCGTGAGAATGGCCTGCTCGCGTTGCGACAGACGACGCCCGAGCGCGAGCCGTTGATCGCGCTCGCCGCGCGTGCGCGAGGCGGCCGGTTCGACGACGAGCGGCGTGAGCCCTTGCGAGCGCAGGTTCGTGCGGGCACTGCGCGCGCTGTCCGCGTCGAGCACGCCTTTTTGCGCCTTGCCTGCGGCGTCGATCGCTTCAAAACGAAATGCCGGCATGCGCTTATGCTCCGCCCGTCACGCGAATCACTTCCTCGAGCGAGGTGAGCCCCGATTCGAGCCAGCGCTCCGAATCCTCGCGCAGCGTACGCATGCCCTGCGCGCGGCCCGCTTCGAGAATTTCCGCATCGGCCGCGTTGCGATGAATCAGCGTGCGGATCGATTCGTCGATCAGCAGCAACTCGTACACGCCGCGCCGTCCCGCATAACCGGAGTGCCCGCACCGATCGCAGCCGACCGGATGCCAGCGCTTGCTGCCGTCCTCTTCGGTGCGCTCTTCGCGGCATACCGGGCACAGCCGCCGCACAAGCCGCTGCGCCAGCACGCCGAGCAGCGACGAGGCGAGCAGATACGGCTCGACGCCCATGTCCGTGAGACGCGTCACGGCCGAGGCCGCGTCGTTCGTGTGCAGCGTCGCGAGCACGAGGTGGCCCGTGAGCGACGCCTGCACCGCGATCTGCGCCGTTTCGAGGTCGCGGATTTCGCCGATCATGATGACGTCCGGGTCCTGCCGCAGAATCGAGCGCAACGCGCGCGCGAAGCTCATGCCGATCCGCTCGTTGACCTGGGTCTGACCGATGCCCGAGAGGTCGTATTCGATCGGGTCTTCCACCGTCATGATGTTGGTGGTCGCCGTCTCCAGCCGCGACATCGACGCATACAGCGTCGTGGTCTTGCCCGAGCCGGTCGGGCCCGTCACGAGCACGATGCCGTGCGGCTTGCCGATCAGCTTGTCGAACTGGCCGAGCGTGTCCGAGGCCATGCCGAGCGCTTCGAGATTCAGGCGCGAGGCATCCTTCTCCAGCAGACGCAGCACCGCGCGCTCGCCGTGTCCGGTCGGCAGCGTCGAGACGCGCACGTCGACCGGGCGGCCGCCCACGCGCAACGTGATGCGGCCGTCCTGCGGCAGACGCTTCTCGGCGATGTCGAGCTGCGCCATGATCTTGATGCGCGAAATCAGCGCGCCGTGCAGCGCTTTTTTCGGCCGCACCACGTCGCGCAGCGTGCCGTCGACGCGAAAGCGCACGACCGACGCATTCTCGAACGGCTCGATGTGAATGTCGGAAGCCTGTTCGCGCGCGGCCTGCGTGAGCAGCGCATTGATCATGCGGATGATCGGCGCGTCGTCTTCCGATTCGAGCAGATCCTCGACCTCAGGGATGTCCTGCATCAGACGCGACAGATCGACTTCGCCTTCCACCTCGCCGACCACCTGCGCGGCGCTGCCGTCCTGGCGAGCGTAGGCCTGGTTGATTGCCTGCGCGAGTTCGTCGGCCGGCATGCGCACGACCGAGACCGCGCCGAAATTGCGCGCGACCTCGGCAAGCGCCGCGTCGCTCGTGCGTTCGCTGATCCAGACTTCGAGGCTGTCGGGGTGCTGATGCGCGACGAGAATCTGGCCGCCGCGCGCGAAGCCGTACGGCACGAGCCGGGCCGCGAGCGGCGAGGGCGCCGCGTGCTCGCCGACGGCCTCGCCGTGGTGCGTGCGCTGCGATTGCGCGGGCGTCTGCGTCACGGACGCGCTCCCGGCGACATCGTGTTCGGCTCGACGCTGCTCGCCGGGGCGATGACGGCGGGCTGCGGCACGGGTTGCGTCGTCGCGGGCTGCGCCGCTTGCGGCACGGCCTGTTGCGGCGTTTGTTGGGGGGCTTGCTGCGGCATCATCTGCTGACGGCGCATCTGGTTCAGATCGAACAGGTTCATCGCGGGCACGCCACCCTGGCTCGGGCCAATCGGCATCGGCGGCACGACCGGATCGTCGCGATCCTTCATGATGTTGTTGTCCGAGCGGTACGCGCCCTGCACGCCCTGGATGTAGTCGTAGCGGTTCGCCGTGACAGCCTGCGCGGTATCGCGATCGCTGATGATGACGGGACGCAGGAACACCATCAGGTTGGTCTTGTCGCGCGTCTTCTGCTCCGAGCGGAACAGCTGGCCAAGCCACGGAATGTCGCCGAGCAGCGGCACCTTGCTGTTGCTGACCTGGTAGTTGTCCTGCATCAGGCCGCCGAGCACGATGATCTCGCCGTTATCGCACAGCACCGTCGACTGGATCGAGCGCTTCGTGAACTCCGGGCCCGCCGGGTTCGTCGTCGAGTTGTTCGTGCCGTTCACGATCGCCGAATCTTCGGTGTAAAGCTGCAGCTTGAGGATGCCGCCTTCGGTGATCTGCGGCTTCACGTGCAGCGTGAGACCGATGTCGACGCGGTCGAACGTGTTGAATGCCGCGCTCGTCGTGCCGCTCGTCAGGTTCGAGTACGAACCGGTCTGGATCGGCACGTTCGTACCGACGACGATCTTCGCTTCCTCGTTGTCGAGTGTAATCAGGTTAGGCGTGGACAGCACGTTCGCGTCGGCGGTCTGCGAGAGCGCCTGCAGCAGCGCGCCGAGACCCTGTACGCCGAAGAGGTTGTGAATCCAGCCGACGTTCAGGCCTTGCTGAAGCGTGCCATTGCCGAGCGCCGAGGCAAGCCCGAGACCGCTGGTCGCGCCGGCTGTCGCGCCGGCCGTTACGGCCGCGGCCGTCAGGTTGACGATGCTGTTGCCGGAGCCGGCCGCCAGGTTCGTGCCCGCGAACAGCGAATTGTTCGCGACCTGCCACTGGATGCCGAGATTGCCGCTCGTATTCGAGTTCAGCTCGACGATCAGCGCCTCGATGTAGACCTGCGCGCGGCGCGCGTCGAGCTGGTCGATCACGGCGCGCAGATTGCGGTAGACCGGGTCCGGCGCGGTGATGATCAGCGAGTTGGTCGCGGAGTCGGCCGTAATCATGCCGCCGCCCTGGTTGTCGTCGCTCTTGTTCTTGTCGCCGCCGAGAAAATCGCCGTTGTTATTCGAGCCCGAGGCGCCGCCGCCCATCGGCGAGGCCATCGAGCTGCTGCCGAGGCCGCCCGACGGCAACGGCGGCGTGCCGGACGTGCCCGTCGAGTTGCTGCCCGACAGGCCGCCGCTGCTATTCTGGTTGAACGAGTTCGCTTCGTTCGAGCCGCCCGACGAACCGCCTTCGCCGCCGCCGCTCTTGCCGAGCATGCTGCGCAGCGTGCGCGCGAGCTTCGTCGCATCCGCGTTGCGCAGCGGCACGACGTGCATGTTGCCTGGCATCGTGGTCGGCGTGTCGAGCTGCTTCGCGAGTTCCCGCGCGGCGGCAAGGCGCGCGCTGTTCGAGGCGCGGATCAGCAGCGAGTTGGTGCGCGGGTCAGACGAAATCGATACCTTCAGCGTCGCGTCCGTGCTGCCGATCGAGCCCGGGTCGAGCATCTTGTTCATCTGCTGGGCGATGTCGATCGCGTTCGCGTTCTTCAGCTGCACGACCGCGACCGACTGGCCCGCCGCGCTGTCGACGCCCGCAATGATCTGCGCGATGCGCCGCACGTTGTCGGCGTAATCGGTGACGACAATCGTATTGTTGGCCGGATAGGCCGCGACGGTATTGTTCGGCGAGATCAGCGGACGCAGCACCGGCAGCAGGTTATTGGCCGATTCGTTCTTCAGCGTGAAGACCTGCGTGACCACCTGGTCGCCGCGCGCGCTCGGCGTATTGCCGACGTAGGTCGGCACGCCCTGCAGCTTGGCGTCGGCCTCGGGCACGACCTTCAGCACGCCGTGATCCTGCACCAGCGCGAAGCCCTGCATGCGCAGTGCCGACTGCAGGGTTTTCAGCGCCTGATCTTCAGGTACAGCGTTTTCGGAAACGAGGTTCAGCTGTCCCTTCACCCGTGGGTCGACAATGATCGTTTTGCCGGTTGCGGCGCCGATCGCCTTCGCGACCTGATCGATGTCGGCGTTCACGAAATTCAGTGTCACCTCTGCCTGTGCTGTCTGCGCGGTGATCAACCCAGCCACCAGCAGCGCCGTTGCCACGCGACGCAAAGCCATACAATTTCTTCTCATGGAATGTGATATCGATGCCGGCAGCCGCTGCCACCGACGGTCATGCGATGCGGACCCGGCGGCAAGCCATTGCCCGATCGGCTTACGAGCCGGTTGCGAAAACGATTTCCGCGTGGAACACCAGCTCGCCAATGTCCGAAAAAAACGAACAGTACCAGCTTTTCATGTCGGATTTGAAACAAAACAGACGACCTCGCGCGATTCCTTTAAAAGATCGCTGGGTTGTCATTCAATTGAAAGCAAACCGGCTTCAGGAGCGAATCTCAGCACGCGGATTTGTGCTGCCTTATGTCGGTTGGCCAACTTGACGATGTTCAGACTGCCGGTATGATACGAGCCGTTCGACTCGCCGTTATGGGTTTGCTCACGCGGGTTTTCCCCGACGCGCGATAAACACCCGGCCAGCCTGCCTCTCGCGGCAAAAACGCGGCCGGGAAAACGCCTTACTGATCCTTACTCCGAGATTTTCTGGCTGTCTTTAGCGATGAAATGTCCGTTCGTTACTGTCGTTGTCACCCTGACCCTGCTCGCGGCAGCGGGGTCGGCGCGCGCCGACTGTTTCGACGAGGCGGCCAAATATCAGAAGGTTAATCCGCTGATTCTGCGGGCCATCGCCTGGCAGGAATCGCACAACCGGCCGGACGCGCAGCACAAGAACGCGAACGGCTCGACCGACTACGGCGTGATGCAGATCAACTCGATCCATCTGCCTGTGCTCGCGCAATACGGCATCTCGCAGGGCACGCTGATGGAGCCGTGCAAGAACGTCTATATCGCCGCGTGGCATCTGCGCCGGCAGATGAACAAGTACGGCAATACGTGGCAGGCGGTCGGCGCGTACCACTCCGAAACGCCGGCATTGCGCGACAAGTACTCGCAGCAGATCGTCGCGATTCTGCGTAGCTGGAAGTTGATGCCGGCCGCACGCTAGTACGAGAACTAAAGCGGTTTGCCGGGTTTCTCGTTCGCTGGCGTGCTTTCTTCCGTTTTTTCCTCGTGATTTTCCCCACGAATACGGCCGTGCCTCTCGCCGCCACGATGCTCGCGCGCGGCCCATGGCCGTTTTGATGCACAATGCGGCTTCATGCTGCCGCGACGATCCGTTCGGGCTCGCGCGGCAAAACGGCCAAGCGGTTCATGCAAGGCCGGGCCCGGCATGCCTTCCCATCTTCCTGTTTTCTCCGTACCGCGATGAACCAGCCGCTATTGCCCGTCACCGTGCTCTCCGGTTTTCTGGGCGCCGGCAAGACCACGCTCCTGAACCACATCCTCGCGAATCGCGCCGGTCTGCGCGTCGCGGTGATCGTCAACGATCTCGCCGCCGTCAATATCGATTCGGCGCTCGTGCGTCACGCCGCCGAGTTGTCGCGTGTCGAGGAACAGCTCGTCGAGTTGTCGAACGGCTGCATCTGCTGCACGTTGCGCGACGATCTGCTGAACGAGATCCGCCGCCTCGCGGAAGAAAAGCGCTTCGATGCGCTGCTGATCGAATCGACCGGCGTCGCCGAACCGATGCCGATCGCCGAAACCTTCGCGTTCGTCGACGATGACGGTGCATCGCTATCCGATATCGCGCGGCTCGACACGATGGTGACGGTCGTCGATGCGTTCAACTTCCTGCGCGACTATGCCTCGGCCGAGGCGCTCGCCGAACGCGGCGTCGCCGTCAGCGAAGAAGACGACCGCACGATCGTCGAACTGCTGATCGAGCAGATCGAATTCTGTGACGTGCTCGTCGTGAACAAGGCGGACCTCGTCAGCACGGACGAACTCGCGCGCCTGCAAGGCATCCTCACGCGCATCAACCCGCGCGCGGTGCAGGTGGTAAGCCGCTTCGGCTGCGTGCCGCTCGACCAGGTGCTGAACACGGGGCGCTTCGATTTCGACGAGGCGTCGAGCGCGCCGGGCTGGCTCGCCTCGCTCGATCACGGCCACGACGATGAGCACGGCCACGCGCATCACGGCGAAGCGGACGAATACGGCATCGGCAATTTCATTTATCGCGCGCGCCGGCCGTTTCATCCGCAGCGGCTGTGGGAATTGCTGCATCAGGAATGGAAGGGCGTGCTGCGCAGCAAGGGCTTCTTCTGGCTCGCGACGCGCAATGACATCGCCGGTTCGCTGTCGCAAGCGGGCGGTGCCTGCCGGCATGGTCCGGCGGGCATGTGGTGGGCCGCGCAGGATCGCAGCGAATGGCCCGACGGAGACGACGAACTGAGCGCCGAAATCGCCGCCGACTGGTATGGCGATCTGGACGATACGAGCATCGGCGACCGTCGCCAGGAGCTGGTGTTGATCGGCATCGATATCGATCCGGCCGCGTGGCGCGCGAAATTCGACGCGTGCCTGCTCAGCGACGCCGAATACGCGCTCGGGTCAGAGGCCTGGCGGCAGTTCGACGATCCGTTCCCCGCATGGGACTTCGACGAAGACAATCACGATCATGACGGCGAACAGGGTCACACCCATCACGATCACGGCCACGATTGCGAGCACTGCGGAGATGGCCACGGCGAAATCGTGCATCGTCACGATTGAGCACCGGGCGCACCAGGCACAGCGCCCGGCATTTTCCCGCTGGCCGGAAACGAAATCGCGGACGAAAAAAAACCCGCCATGGGCGGGTTTCTAGCGGGTGTCAACTGCCCGGCAGATCGATCTGCTTAGCGCTTGTTGACTGCGTCCTTGAACGCTTTGCCGGCGGTGAACTTGACGGTCTTGGCTGCCGGAATCTTGATGGTTTCGCCGGTCTTGGGATTGCGACCCGTACGCGCTGCGCGCTTACCCGAACCGAAGCTGCCGAAGCCGATCAACTGGACCGCTTCACCCTTCGACACAGCCTTCTTGATCACTTCGAGCAACGTGTCCAGCGTTTCGCCGGTTTGAGCCTTGCTGGCGCCCGTCTGTCCTGCGACAGCGTCGATCAATTCCTGTTTGTTCATTAAGGTTCCTTTCTGAGTTTAGGTTGATACGAACAGCGCGAACGCGCCGATTATACGTGCGCGCACCGCGCCGTCGAGCAGCTGCGGCCCTGATCCCCGAGAATCTCTCGCAGCGGACAGGTGACTGTTCGCCGGCCGTGCTGCCGCTCCCTTCGCGGCGCTTGCTATGATAGCGCAGCGCAAACCCAATCAGGATAAGGGTTTCGAAGATTTGCGCGGTTCTCGGGCCGATCCAGCAAGGAAACCGGAGTTTTCACCTTGGTTAACCCTTAAAACGAGGCTGAAACCCAGTGCTGACGGGGCTTGGCGTTGGTTTTTGCCAACGCAGCACAGATGCGCATCCGCCTTTTTCCGGCGCTCCGCGAGCCGCGCGCGCCGGCCACAACGACCGGACCGCTCCTTCGAGCATCCATTTGAGCGTGTTTTCCCGCTGCGCATGACCGATCCGCTGATCCCCGCCGTCCTCGCTTTTCGCGACAACGGCAACCCGTTTTCGCCGCTCTACGACGACATCTATCACAGCGCCGTCGGCGCGCTCGAACAGGCCGAATACGTTTTTCTGCGCGGCAATGCGCTGCCCGGGCGATGGCAGAACCGCCGCACGTTCACCGTGCTCGAAACCGGCTTCGGCATGGGCATCAACTTTCTCGTGACGTGGGCCGCGTGGCGCGCCGATCCGTCGCGTTGCGAGCGGCTGCATTTCGTGTCGATCGAAAAGCATCCGTTCAGCGCCGACGATCTGCGCCGCGTCTATGCGAAGACGCTCTCCGAGCCGCTGATTGCGAGCCTTGCCGATACGCTCGCGCACGCATGGCCGATGCTCGTGCTAGGCACGCACCGGCTCGAATTCGAAGGCGGCCGTGTCGTGCTCACGCTGGTCTTCGCCGATGCGGCCGACAGCCTGCCTGCGTTGCGCCTGCGCGCCGACGCGTTTTATCTCGACGGTTTCGCGCCCGCGAAAAATCCGGAGCTGTGGAGCCCGGTGATCTTCAAGTCGCTCGCGCGCGTCGCGGGCGAGGGCGCGACCTTCTCCACCTACAGCAGCGCCGGCGACGTCAAACGCGCGTTGACACAATGCGGCTTCGAGTATCGCAAGGTCGACGGCTTCGGCTGGAAGCGCGCGATGCTGGTCGGTCACTTCGCGCCGCGCTGGCGGGTGCGCCGTTATGAACCGCCCGCGCCGTTCGCGCATGCCGAGCGGCATGCGGTCGTGATCGGCGCGGGGCTCGCCGGCTGTGCCGTGATCGAACGGCTTGCGGCGCGCGGCTGGCGCGTCACCTCGCTCGAACGGCACGCGTCGGTGGCGCAGGATGCGTCGGGCAATCCCGCGGGCGTTTTCCATCCGATGATCTCGCGCGACGACAGCGTCGCCTCGCGCGTCACGCGCGCCGGTTTCCTCTATACGCTCAATCGCTGGGCCGCGCTCGAAGCGGCCGGTCATCGGCTCGCGCGCGGCGGCGAGGGCCTGCTGCAAATCGCCGCCGATGACGACGAAGCTCGCTCGATCGGCGCTGCAATCGCGACGTTCCGCTATCCGTCCGACTACGTGAGGCCGGTTTCCGCCAGCGAGGCTTCGGCGCTCGCCAGCATGCCGCTCGCGCGCGGCGGCTGGTTCTTTGCGCACGGCGGCTGGATCGATCCGGCCTCGTTATGCGCCGCGCAGTTCGCCGCGGCGGGCGAGCGGCTCGAACGACGCTTCGGCGTCGAGGTCGCGCGGCTCGAACGAACCGGCGACCAGTGGACCGTCTTAGATATCGCGGGCAATGCGGTAGTACGCGCGCCGGTCGTGATCGTCGCCGGTGCGCACGAGGCCGCGCGAATCGCCGGCTTGCGTCATGCGCCGACCCGCAGCATTCGCGGTCAGTTGAGCTTACTGCCGCCGGGCACGGTCGCGCCGCTCGCGCTGCCGGTGATCGGCGAGGGTTACGCGGTGCCGCTCGCGAACGGCGTCACGCTGGCCGGCGCCACTTACGAACTCGACGATCCCGATACGTCGCTGCGAACGGACGGTCATCGTGAGAACATCGAGCGCGTCGCGCAGATGCTGCCCGTGTTCGCGAGCGCGCTCGACGTCGCACAACCGGCGGCAATCGCCGAACTCGCGGGACGCGTGGCGTTTCGCTGCGTCACGAGCGACCGCATGCCGATGATCGGCCAGCTCGCCGACGAAGCCGCGGCCACCCGCGATGCCGCCCGCCTGCGCGGCGCATGGCCGCTCGATCTGCCGCGCGTGGACGGCCTGTACGGCGCATTCGCGTATGGGTCTCGCGGTCTCGTATGGGCGGCGCTTGGCGCGGAACTGATCGCCTCGCAGATCGAAGGCGAGCCGTGGCCGCTCGAACGCGACCTCGCGGAAGACATCGACCCGGCCCGGTTCCTGCTGCGTGGATTGCGGCAGGGAACGGTCGGTTAACCGCCCTCCCTCGTTAACGGTCGCGGTCGCAACCGCACGCTGCGTGATCGTCGCATGCTGTTGCCGTATACGCCGCTGCGGTTCATCCCGACGGTTAACCCGGTTAACTCGCAACGCAGGTTATCCACCAGCCCCTGTGGATAACCGCGCGGTTAACCGGCGCAAGTCGTGTGGAACCGTTGTGGACATAAACGGGGTAACTCGCGCGTCGCCGAAAAGCGCAAAAAGTTGCCCGCGTATACCTGCCGCTGCCGCACACGCTGTGCATCCGGTTATGCGGCCGGTAATTGGCTGATTCGTTTCGGTAAACCCGAGTTATCCACAGAAAGCGAGGCAGCTTGTTAACTGTTACTACGTATACATACGGTAAACCAGTAAACAACGAAGGCAGAGGCTGACGCCCCGCCCATCGACTGGCGCAATTCCGTCAAAACATCGCTGGACTTCACCGGTTCTATGCGGAAACGCACATGAAAAACACACAGGCAGCGCTCAAGCTCGCAATCCGCGCCGGCTATTTTTCATGAGTAAAACGGTCGCTTTTTCCTCTTGTCACCGTTTGTCACGAAGATCGCGTACGTTTTTACCGTTTTGCCTGCGAGTTGGTGCCTTTTCGGTTGAGACAGAAAAAGCTATGGCACAATCGCCGTTCTTTTCCGCGTTGTGCCCCCCGTATCTGGCGGCACGCATTGCAACGGAACGGTGCCGGTCAAACAGAATCTGATTCAAAGTCGACGGCGTTCTTTCACCGTACCGGTTGCTATAGCCGCATCCGTGAACGTGCCGGATTCTTCGCGGTTCTTTTCCGGCCGCGGCGCATGCCGATCATCCGATCATTGAAACTCGCAACGCTGACTTCGCGAAGCGAGATTGCGACAGTGGGCGTTGACCGCTCGCTCGCCGGCGTCTGCGCCGGTTCGTGTCGTCTGCCGTTGCTGACAAGGAGAACCCATCACGATGAATTCGGCGTTTTCGTTTCTTCCAGCGTGGCCGCTTTCGCCCGACGCCATCTTTTGGGCCGGACTTGCCTTGCTTGCCGCCGGGCTGTGCGGCGAGTTGTGTTATCGCGCTTGGCGTTTACCGCGCATTTCCGGTTATGCGGTGATCGGTCTCGTTGCCGGCGCGGCCGGTTTCGGCGTGATCGACGCCGATGCCGCGCGCGCCGCGCGGCCGTTGCTCGACGTCGCGCTCGGCCTGCTGCTGTTCGAACTCGGCAGCCGGCTCGATCTGCGCTGGATCCGCCGTAATCCGTGGCTGATCCTGTCTAGCGTCGCCGAAGCCACGCTGACTTTCGTGCTGGTCCTGCCGGTTCTGCTGTTCCTGAACGTGCCGCTGATGGTGGCGACCGTGCTGGCCGCGATCGCAATGGCGACGTCGCCGGCGATGGTGATCCAGCTGAAAACGGAATTGCGCGCGGAAGGGCAGGTCACGCAGCGTCTGCTGACGCTGACCGCGCTGAACAGCATGTATGCGGTGGTGATCGAAAAGCTCGTCTCGAGCTGGCTGCATCAGGAGGTATACGGCAATGTCTTCGCGACCATCCTGCAGCCGCTGTATCTGCTGATCGGCTCGCTCGTGCTCGCGTATCTGCTTGCGCGCACCTGCACGTTCTTCTATCGGCGCCTGAACATGCACGACGAGCATTCGTTCGTCGCGCTGTTCGGTCTCGTGCTGCTCGCGATCGCGGTTGCGCATCTGTTCAAGCTGTCGACGATTCTCGCGTTGCTCGCCGCGGGCATCATCGTGAAAAATCATGAGGCTCGTCCGCAGTTGTGGCCGCAGCATTTCGGCACGGCCGGCTGGCTGCTGACCGTGATCCTGTTCGTGCTAACGCTGACCGCGTTCGAATGGCGGCACATCGCGCTCGGCGGTGTTGCGGCGCTGGGGCTGATCGTGGCGCGGCTGGTGGCGAAGCTGGTCGGCGTGCTCGCGTTCGCCAAGCCGAGCGGCCTGAACTGGAAACAGGGCGTGGCGCTCGGCCTGTCGTTGTCGCCCATGTCGGCGCTGGCTTATCTGCTCGTCGACGACACCTACAACCTTTATCCGAACTTCGATCCGCAATTGCGCGCCATCGTGATGTGTTCGATTTTCGTGCTGCAGATTCTCGGGCCGTGGCTCGTGTATCGCAGTCTCGCGCTCGTCGCCGAACGGCGCGAAGAGTAAGCGGGAACCCAACATGAGCGCGGCGTGGCAAGACGGCGGCGCCGGACTCGCGAAGCCGTTTTAAACTCATCCGTTTCAAACGACCTGACTCAGGGGACGCCATGTCACTCGAACCCTTCATCGATTCGAAGCCGTTCACATTCGGCATCGAACTCGAAATGCAGATCGTCAATACGCATGACTATGATCTGACCAAGGCCGGCTCGGATCTGCTGCGTCTTATCAAGGACGAAAAAATCCCCGGCAACATCACGCCGGAAATCACCGAAAGCATGATCGAGCTGTCGACCGGCATCTGTACGTCGCACGAGCAGGCCGTGGCCGATCTGCGCCAGATTCGCGACACGCTTGTCTCCGCGGCCGATCATCTCAATGTCGGCCTGTGCGGCGGCGGCACGCATGCTTTCCAGCAATGGAGCGAGCGGCAGATCGTCGATACGCCGCGTTTTCAGTATCTTTCCGAGCTATACGGCTATCTGGCGAAGCAGTTCACGGTGTTCGGCCAGCACGTGCACATCGGTTGCCCGGATGCGAACAGCGCGCTGTATCTGCTGCATTCGATGTCGCGTTTCATCCCGCATTTCATTGCCTTGTCCGCTTCGTCGCCGTTCGTGCAGGGCGTCGATACCGGTTTCCATTCAGCGCGGCTCAATTCGGTGTTCGCGTTTCCGTTGTCGGGCCGCGCGCCGTTCGTGCTCACGTGGGACAGCTTCGAGGAATATTTCTCGAAGATGGTCCACACCGGCGTGGTCAACAGCATGAAGGACTTTTACTGGGACATCCGTCCGAAGCCCGGCTTCGGCACGATCGAAGTACGTGTGATGGATACGCCGTTTTCGGTCGACCGCGCCGCGGCGATTGCCTGCTACATCCAGACGCTCGCGCGGCATCTGCTGCTCGACAAGCCGATCGCGCCGAAGGAGGACGACTACCTTGTCTATACCTTCAACCGCTTCGAGGCCTGCCGTTTCGGTCTCGGCGGCACCTGCATCAATCCGCAAACGGGCGAACGCAAGACGATTTCCGAGGACATCCTCGAAACGCTCGAACTGATCGGCGCGCATGCCGAAACGCTGGGCTCGACCAATGCGCTGACTGAAATCGGCGCGATTGCGCGCGGCCAGATCAACGATGCAACCTGGCTGCGCAGCGTGTTTGCGCGGGAAAAGTCCTTGCACGAAGCGGTGCGGCAGCAGTGTCTGCAATGGCGCGCCTAGTCGCGAGGTCATTCACAAAATCGCGCTCGCGAGTGTCATTTACGTAACGTTTCAGGGAAACCCGCCTCGTGCGGGTTTTTTTTCGTAATGTCTTTTAAAAAATTTTTGCCCGTGACCCCCTTCAGGTTTTTCCAAAGTTTACGTATACAAGCGTAGTAGTCGTTAACAAGCATTGCCTGAGGCTGTGGACAACTGAATAATTCCTTGCAAAGTCAACGCGCTGCGGAAATGATAACGAGGTATCGCGAAATGGGCTTCGACCTTGTCGGACAAGGACGGACAGGAAGCGGTCAGGTATTGTCCGGGGCGTTATCGGGAAATGTTGCACAGGCTATCCAAACGTTTTCCCCTGGTTATCCACAGAGTGGGTTGGATAAGTTAGCTGTACGATTTGCCGACCTCGCATAGAATGTCGTTTTCAACCGCTAGCGGTTTGCCGGGCGGTAAATTTTTGAGATAGTTGAACCACCGGTTTCGTCAGCAGTCAGTCGAAGCTACCCCACACACGCAACGGGCGCGGTCGGCAAGCAGTTTGCCGGCATCGCACAAAAGCGGTAAATAAACGAATCGAAGATTATGAGCGAAGGTGTATACGGAGAACAGGCAGCTGGGCGTGTGACCCACAGCCTCTTGCGATTGAGCACGGCGATGCGCAGCCAGGCTTGGGAATGGGCGGAAGGCGCAGGCCTCACGCCGACCCAGGGCGAAATCCTCGTGCTGTTGATGCAGCGCAAAGGGCCGATGCGTCTCGGCGAGATTGCCCGCGAAACGGCGCTGACCGCCGCGACCACCAGCGATGCGGTCAGCACGCTCGAGACCAAGGGTCTTGTCGAAAAGCGCCGCGCCCTCGACGATGGCCGCGCCCTTGCTGTCCGTCTGACTTCGCGTGGCCGCACGGCCGCGAAGCGCGCGGCCCAGTGGCCCGACTTCCTGAGCAAGGCAGTGGGCACGCTGCGTGAAGAAGAGCAGGCCGTGTTCTATCGCACGCTGCTCAAGACCATCCATCAGCTCGAGGCGCAGGACACGATTCCGGCGCACCGCATGTGCCTGAGCTGCTCGCATTTCCAGCCGAGCAAGAATCCGAAGAAGACGCCGCATCACTGCGCGCTGCTCGACCTGAACATGGCGGACACCGATCTGCGTCTCGACTGCTCCGTGCACGAAAAGGCGGACGTCGCTACCCAGAAGAAGAACTGGAAGATTTTCGCGGTCTAACGCGGCGTCTTTCGGGGCGATTGGGACCATTCGCTATCATGGCCTCGCGGGTCCGGCGGCCGGCGTAAGCCGGCTGTCGGACGGCTGGCGGTCGCGCAATGACAGGCCGGCGGCATGTCGTTGCACGGCAAGTCGTTAGTTAACCTGAAGGTGGGACAGGGCGATGAATCGCGAAGTACTGGCCATTCGTCATGTGCACTTCGAGGATCTGGGCAGTCTCGAGCTGGTGCTCGGCGAGCGTGGGCGTCCGGTCCGTTATCTCGACGTGGGACTTGCCCGTATCGAGGCGCCGAATCCCGTCTCCGCTTCGTTGATGGTCGTGCTCGGCGGCCCGATCAGCGCAACCGGCGACGCGCTTTATCCCACACTCGTGCCGCTGCTCGCGATGATCGAAAAGCGCATCGCGGCCGGTCTGCCGACGCTCGGCATCTGTCTCGGCGCGCAACTGATCGCGCGTGCGCTCGGTGCGCGCGTTTATCCCGCAGGCCATACCGAACTCGGCTGGACGCCGCTCACGTTGACCGACGCCGGCCGCGCTTCGCCGCTGCGTCATCTGGATGGCGCGCAGACGTCGATGCTGCATTGGCATGGCGATACCTTCGATCTGCCCGCCAACGCGACGCGTCTTGCTTCGACACCCGCCTGCGAAAACCAGGCGTTCGCCTGGGGCGATCACGTGCTGGGTTTGCAATGTCATCCGGAAATCCGCAGCGATCGCTTCGAACCATGGCTGATCGGCAATGCGGGCGAACTGATCGGGCATGGCATCGATGCGCGCCAGTTGCGTGCCGATACCGCGCAATTTGGCCCGGCCCTCGAAGCCGCCGCCTGCCGCATGTTCGGCGAATGGCTCGATCAGGTCGAAACCCAAGCCTGAGCCCAGATTCATGCAGTAAACCGCTTGCGGTGCTATGCTCGGTTGCTCTCGGGTTTTCACTGGGCAAATCCATGAGCGCGCTTTTCTCTCCGCTCACGCTGCGTAGCGTGACGCTTCCCAACCGTATCGTTGTTTCCCCGATGTGCCAGTACTCCGCCGAACGCGGCGAAGCGACCGCATGGCACATGATCCACCTCGGCAGTCTCGCCTTGTCCGGCGCGGCGATGCTGTGCATCGAAGCGACCGCGGTCGAACCCGATGGCCGCATCACGCCCGGCGATCTCGGCTTGTGGGACGACGCAACCGAAGAAGCGCTGGTGCCGGTGCTGGCCGCGATTCGCAAGCATTCGTCCATCAGCGTGACGATGCAGCTGTCGCATGCGGGCCGCAAGGCGTCGAGCCATGTGCCGTGGGACGGCGGTCAACTGATTCCGGTGTCGCAAGGCGGCTGGCTGCCGCATGCGCCGTCGGCGTTGCCGCACAAGGCCGGTGAAGAGCCGCCGCTGGCACTCGACGTCGGCGGTCTGAGGCGGATTCGCGAAGCCTTTGCGGCTTCCGCGCGGCGTGCCGCGCGCCTCGGCATCGACGCACTCGAAGTGCATGCGGCGCATGGTTATCTGCTGCATCAGTTCCTCTCGCCGGTCGCCAATCAGCGCAGCGACGAATACGGCGGCTCGCTCGAAAACCGCATGCGTTTCCCGCTCGAAATCTTCGACATCGTGCGCGCCGCATTCCCGGCCGACAAACCCGTTGGCGTGCGCGTGTCGGCAACCGACTGGGTCGAAGGCGGCTGGACGCTCGAAGACACGATCGCCTTTGCGCACGAACTGCAAAAGCGCGGCTGCGACTGGATCGATGTGTCATCGGGCGGCGTGTCGCCATTGCAGAGGATTCCGCTCGAACCCGGTTATCAGATTCCGTTCGCGAAGGCCGTCCGGCATGCGACCGGTCTTGCGACGATCGGCGTCGGGCTCATCACCGATCCGCTGCATGCCGAGCAACTGATCGAAGCGGGCGACGCCGACCTGATCGCCATCGCTCGCGGTCTGCTGTACAACCCGCGCTGGCCGTGGCATGCCGCCGCGCAACTCGGCGCTACGGTCGATGCGCCGCCGCAGTACTGGCGTTCGCAACCGCGCGATCAGAAGGCCCTGTTCGGCGACATATCGTTCGGTCAACGCTAACGTAGTGCAGCTTGAAACGAACGCGCCGGCGACGGTTGAACGAAGCTGCAGTCAGCGTGTAGGATGCCGGTTGTGGCGCTTCGGCGTCGCAAGTCGACGCGGCGCTCGCAGGGCGCCGCGTTTGCTATCCGCGTCAGAAAAGCTGCGTGCAAAACGTGTCTCTGACGATTGCCGGACTTCATCCCAGTTCTTCACAAGGATTCATTCAATGAATTCACGCAGGATCGCCGTGCGCCGTTCGGGTGTGCACGGCAAGGGCGTGTTTGCACTCGAACCGATTGCGGCCGGCGAGCGGCTTATCGAATACAAGGGCGAGCGGATCTCCTGGAAAGAAGCGCTGCGCCGTCATCCGCACAATCCGGCTGAGCCGAATCATACGTTCTACTTCGCGCTGGACAACGGCAAGGTGATCGACGGCAAGGTGAACGGCAATAGCGCGCGCTGGATCAATCACTCGTGCGCGCCGAACTGCGAGGCCGAGGAAATCGACGGTCACGTGTACGTGCATGCGCTGCGCGATATCGCGGAAGGCGAGGAAGTCTTTTACGACTACGGGCTCGTGATCGACGCGCGTCAGACGAAAAAGCTCAAGAAGGAATACGAATGCCGTTGCGGCGCGCGCAAGTGCCGCGGCACGATGCTGGCGCCGCCGGCGAAGGGCAAGAGCGGCGGTGCCAAGGCCGACAAGCCAGGCAAGTCCGGCAAGTCCGGCAAGACGACGAAGAAATCGAAGAAGAAATGAGGCAAGGCGTGAGCGCCTCGGTCGAACCGGGCGTTCACGTCCTGCTGCTGTCGGATAGTCAGATATCCACCGGCGCCGAGGGCGCCGTTTTTTTCGCCACGCGCCGCGCGTCGGCGTCCGCGACGCCGGCAGGCACCTCGGCGCGCATCAGTGGCACCCGCACGATGAAACGTGCGCCGCCTTCGGGTGCGTCCTCGTAATGCACGCTGCCGTGATGCAGCACCATGATGTCGTGGACGATCGCCAGACCCAGGCCCGCGCCGCTATCCACGCCGGCTTCGCTCTGGCCGTCGCCGCGGAAAAACCGCTTGAACAGATCGGCCTGCTGCGCGCGGGGCACGCCCGGCCCATTGTCTTCGACGACGATCTCCGCCATGCGCAGCTCGTCGATCAGCGTCTGCGAAACGGTCACGGTGATACGAGCGCCATCGATGCGCGACGGCGGCACGTACTTCAGCGCGTTATCGAGCAGATTCGCGATCACTTCATGCAGCAGCACCGGGTTGCCGCGCGCCGTCAGCGGATGATCGTTCGAGGGATCGTCGAGACGCTGGAAGCCGAGGTCGACCTGCACGGCAAGCGCGCGCGGCACCCATTCCGCACCTGTGTCGAACGCGAGCGCGGCCATATCGACATTGACGAAGCGTGCCGCCTGTTCGCCCGGCTCGGCCCGCGCGAGCGACAGCAACTGATTCGACAGCCGCACCGCGCGGTCGGCCGCGGCGCGCAACTCTCGTACGGCGGCGAGCGTCTGCTGCGGATCGCGCGCGACCGCCGCCTGTTCCGCATGCAGCTTCACGGCGGTGAGCGGCGTGCGCAGCTGATGCGCGGCGTCGGCGATGAATTTGCGCTGCGCGTCGAGCGCGGTTTTCAGGCGGTCGAGCAGCGCGTTCAGTGCGCCGGTAAGCGGACGGATTTCGACGGGCACATAGGTTTCGTCGACCGGTTCGAGCGACGTGTGCGTCTGCCGGTTCAGCGAATCGGCGAGGGCGGTGAGCGGATTGAGCTGCTGATTGACGACGCGCCAGACGATGACCCAGCCGGCCAGCAGCAGCAACAGTAGCGGCATCATGATCGCGACCAGAAACTCGGCGGCAATGCGGAACCGGTGATGCACGGCCTGACCGACTTCGATGATGATCGGATTGCCCTTCGGCTGGTCGACCCGCACTTGCGCGACCCGTACCGTCACGCCTTCATGCTGGGTTTCGAATACATACGCATAGTGCATACGGCGCACGTTGATGCCTTGCAGCGGCAGATTACTGTCGCCGGCGATTTCGGTGTCGCCGTTGCTGATCCGGTAGACGAGATGCTCGACCGGATCGGAGAACATCGCCTGCGCGAGCGGCGGCACCGTGATCGGCGCTTCGGGTCCGGCAATCTGGATCTGTTTGGAGATCGCGGTGGCGAGGTCGGCGAGCGAGCGGTCGACGACATGCTGCGTGTACTGCCAGGCCAGCCAGTAAGCGATCAGGCCGCTCATCAGCGCGAGCAGCGAAAGGGGAGCAGCGAGGCGCCGCAGCAGCGTGCGGCGCAGACTATTAGCGGCCGGCTGGGGCATGGTCGTACGCGCGGGGTAGGGACAACGGCGCGAGGCGCCCTGAAATGTTCCGGAGGCCGGCAGGCCGCACACCCGGCACGAGGTGTGTGCCGCACCGGTCCGGCGCCGTCGGGCCGCGACGCAATGCGCGGCCCGTACGACGATTATGCCGCCTGGCGGATTTCCTGCAACAGGTAGCCGAAGCCACGCACGGTGACGATTTCGACACGGCAGTTCTCGAGTTTCTTGCGCACCCGGTGCACGTAGACTTCGATCGCGGTGTCGCCGAGATCGCCGCCGAAGTGCGTGAGGTGATCCTGCAATTGCGCCTTGCTGACCACGCGGCCATGACGCAGCAGCAGCATTTCGAGCACCGCGAATTCGCGCGGCGACAGTTCGAGCGGCTTGTCGTCGTTGAAGATGCGGCGATCGACGCCCGACAGGCGCACGCCGCCGAGCGACACTTCCGGACGCGGCATGTCGCCGTGCGGACCGCTGCGGCGCATCACCGCGCGAATGCGTGCTTCGAGCTCGGCGGGTTCGAACGGCTTCAGCATGTAGTCGTCGGCGCCGGAATTGAGACCTTGCACGCGGTCGTTCAGCTCGTCGCGCGCGGTGAGGATGATGACCGGCGTATGGCGATTGCTCTGGCGGAAACGCGCGAGCAGCGTCATGCCGTCGATGCCCGGCAGACCGAGATCGAGGATCACGAGTTCGTGGCGGTTTTGCGTGAGGGCCTGTTCGGCGAAGATGCCGTCATGGACCATGTCGACGGTGAAACCGGCTTGTTCGAGACTGCTTTGGATGCCGCGTGCGATGGGACGGTCATCTTCAATCAGAAGGAGTCGCATGGATTTCGCTCAAGTACAATGGGTTTAGGCGTTTGGGCAAGCGGTTCGCCGGGGCGCCTGCTGCACAGGCAGCGTGCGAAGCGGCGGAAAGCGCGCCGCGAAGCAGCTGCCGAGCCGCCTTGGAACGCCTTGCTAGCCATCACGAAGTCATGTCCGAGATCACCATTCACGAACTGGAAGCCGCGATCAACTTCTGGCGTGCCCGCTCGCCTTCAAGCGGCGACGAACTCGTTCTGTGCAAGGAGGCAAGCGCGCTCTCCAAGCCGTATGCGCTGCTGATTGTACAGCGTCAGCAGTCGCTATCACTGGATCGTTTCGACCCGATTGCAAAGCAGGCATGGGAATCTTACGTTCGACTTAATAATAGCCTGTAGAACTGAAGGTTTGACCAGGGGATAGCCTGCATTGTCCTTTCATTTCGATCCGATTGTTTGATGCGCGGCGTATAAACGTGCGTGAGACACCGCGAATTTTTTGTATTGCGCGGTAATACCTTTGATAAACGCGGCGACTCGAATTGCATCGCGATCCGCGTGAAAAAGACGGGTGCGAATGTAGAGCGGGCGGTGCATCTAAATGGCACGAAACTGTCGTTATTTTGTATAAATATGCAATAATTTCGCGTTAAATAACGATTCAATGCGGAATATTCACATGCTGGAACTCGATCACTTCGATCTCGCGCTGCTGGACGTATTGCAGCGCTTTGGGCGGGCTACGCATCAGCAACTGGCCGAGCAGGTGCCGCTGTCGCCGTCGCAGATCGGGCGGCGTTTGCAGCGGCTGGAGCAGGTGGGCGTCGTCGACGGCTACCGCGTCGTGCTGCGTCCGGAAAAACTCGGGCTCGGCGTCACCGCGTTTACGAGCCTCAAACTGAAGCACCACGGCGATTCGATCATCGAGCAGTTTCAGCAGCAGATCGACGCGCTGCCGGAAGTGCTCGAATGTCATGCGGTGGTTGGGGATGCCGATTATCTGCTGCGCATCGTTGCACCGGACCTGAACTACCTGTCGACGTTCGTGATGAAGAAGCTCATGCGCGTGCCCGGTGTCGACAGCGTGCGCTCGAACATCGTGCTGACCACGTTCAAGCGCAATGGGCCGTTACCGCTCGGGCATCTGGCGCCGGGAGCGGCCGCGGTTTGATGATGTGGAAGGGGCGGTGGTAAGTTCGCGGCCGTTTCGCCTCGCTTGCCGTCGGAGGAGCGATACCCGGGCGGGCCGCGACGCGTGGCACGCTGCGGCCCATGACATCGCTGGAAACTTATGCAGCCTGTTCCGCGTCGTTCAGCAGATCGACGTAGGCGACCGGCACCAGATCCGCTTCCGCTACGCCGAGGCTTCTGAACATCTCCTGCGCTTCGGCGTGACCGCTTTCCTCGTCGTCGTCCTGCGCGAGCACCACTTCGAGTTCGATGAAATCGCCGAGACCGTCGACGCGGTCCAGGTGAATCCGCGTGCGCCCGCTCAGATACACATGCCGTTCCTTCGTGACGATGCCGCGCGTGGTCAGCGCGGTCGCGAGCAATGCATGCATCGCTTCGGGGTTCGTCACGGGACTGCGCGTGTAGTACGAGGCCTTCGGGCCGTCGCGGTCGTCACGCTGATAGAAGATCAGCTCGGCCGGCGTGCCGTCGTCGAACTGGCGCAGCTTCAGGCGGCCGCGCGGCACGTCGTAGAAAAAATCCTGCTGGCGGAAGATCAGCGGAGCCTCTGTCGCGAGTTGCGCGGCGCGCTCGCGCAGTTGCTCGAAATGCTGGGCGCGGGCTTTGATTTCGATGTTGCGTGCCATGTCAGGCTCCTGTCGATGGATGGAATGGCCGGCGGCTTCCCCGGGTTGCCGTGGTTGCCGCAGAGAAGCCGCCGGGAAAAACGAAGTCGGGCGGAACGGGAAATTGTATGAGGCGGGTGAGCAGGCACAAACGTTCAATCTAGCAAAAACTGTGTGACGGTATGGTTTCAGCCCGCAAGCAAAGTAGGGCAGCGGCGTGGCGGTCGAGACAGGTCGACATGACCGTGATGTGGCGCATTTTGCACCGACGTGTTTTCCGTCTTTTCGCCGGTTACGCCGCTTGCTGCATCCCTTATGGCATTAGCGCGCCTCATATCGCGAGGGATGGCGAAGTGCTCGCGCAATGCCGGATCGGCGCCACGCAACCTCGCGGGCGCGAACCTCGGGCCGTTCAGGCCGTTTTAGCTGCGAAATTCAATTTGCCCACTGCTGCTCGATCAGCTTCAGCGCGGCCGCAATCGCCGGTTCGTCCTTGCGCTCGTCGAGCGTGATGAAGCTGAGCTGGGTCGGCACGGTGATTCCCTCGACGATCGTCAGCGCGTGCGCATGGGCTTCGGCAATCGCGGTCGCGTCGCGCGCCAGCGTGAGGCCGACGCCCGACTTGACGAGATCGAGCATCGACGGCTCCTGGTCCACTTCGGCCACCTTGAGCGGCTTCACGCCGGCCTCGCCGAAGCAGCGCGACAACAGGCGGTTGTGCGCCGACGCGGGCGGCGTCCAGATCCACGGCAGCGCGGCGAGCGAGCGCCAGTCGCGCGCGCCCTTCACGCGGTCTTTCCAGCCGGCCGGCGCGAGCACGCGGTACTGGAAATGCGTGAGCGTCACCGCGTGACACGCGGGGCCGTCGCGCGGCTCGTCGTCGGACGGCAGGCCGATGTAATAGCCGACGTCCAGCTCGCCCGCGCGAATCTGTTCGAGCACCCAGCCCGACATGCCGTGGCGCAGCGCGGTTTCGATCCGCGGCCAGGTTTCGACGAGCTGCTTCAGAAAGCCGCCGAGGCGCAGGAATTCGGGGTCGAGAATCGTGCCGATGCGCAGACGTCCGCGCACTTCCTGGCGCAGCGACTGCGCGGCGCGTTGCACGTCGGCGGCGGCTCCAAGTGCGCGTTCGGCATGCGGCAGCAGCGCCTGGCCGTCGCGCGTGAGCGTTAGTCCGTGCGAGGTCCGCGTGAACAGCGTCACGCCGAGCGCCTCCTGCAGGTGCTTGATTTGCAGGCTGACGGCGGGTTGGGTCAGATGCAGTTGCACTGCGGCGCGCGTGAGATTGCCCTCGCGTGCGACGGTGACGAAGGCCCGGAGCAGAGTCAGATCCATAGCCTGATATTAGCGCGGCTTATAGCTCATTTGAGCAATATTCATTGGATTTGTCTCGCCAAAGCGCCGTACGCTTGGCGTTCAGCACGCTCGCAGAGGCGCTGCATGCGCCACGCGCGTTATCCACGCCGGGCTAAACGACATCACCGGAACACCACAGGAAGAGGAAAGAGATGAGCGAGACATATGTACAAACCGCGCAGGACGGGACCGTGCGCGGCGCGGCCGGCGCCCGCGTGCTGGGCCATTTCATCAACGGCCGGGCGGTGGACGGCACGAGCGGCCGTTTCGGCGATGTCTTCAATCCGGCGCTCGGCAGCGTGAGTGCCCGCGTGCCGCTCGCGAGCGTCGCCGAGGTGGATGCGGCGGTCGCCGCCGCCAAAGCCGCTTTCCCCGCGTGGAGCGAAACCGCGCCGATCAAACGGGCGCGTGTGCTGTTCAGGTTCAAGGAATTGCTCGACCGTCACCACGATGAACTCGCCGAGTTGATTACGCGCGAACACGGCAAGGTGTTTTCCGATGCGAAGGGCGAGGTGATGCGCGGCATCGAGATCGTCGAATTCGCGTGCGGCATTCCGAATCTGCTGAAGACCGACTTCACCGACCAGATCGGCGGTGGTATCGACAACTGGAATCTGCGTCAGCCGCTCGGTGTGGTCGCCGGCATCACGCCGTTCAATTTCCCGATGATGGTGCCGAGCTGGATGTTCCCGGTTGCGATCGCGTGCGGCAACACCTTCGTGCTGAAGCCGTCCGAACGCGATCCGTCGGCCTCGATCCGGCTTGCCGAACTGCTGAAGGAAGCGGGTCTGCCGGACGGCGTGTTCAACGTCGTGCATGGCGACAAGGTCGCGGTCGATGCGTTGCTCGTGCATCCCGAAGTGAGCGCGCTGTCGTTCGTCGGCTCGACGCCGATCGCCGAATACATCTACACGGAAGGCACGAAGTACGGCAAGCGCGTGCAGGCGTTGGGCGGTGCGAAGAACCACCTCGTCGTGATGCCCGACGCCGATCTCGATCAAGCCGTCGATGCGTTGATCGGCGCTGCGTACGGTTCGGCGGGCGAGCGCTGCATGGCGATTTCGGTGGCGGTCGCGGTGGGCCATATCGCCGATGAACTGATCGAGCGTCTGACGCCGCGCGTGAAGAGCCTGAAGATCCTCAACGGCATGGAAGCGGCTGCTGAGATGGGGCCGCTCGTGACCGGCGCGCATCGCGACAAGGTGGCCGGCTATATCGACGCCGGCGTGGCAGCGGGCGCGAAGCTCGTCGTCGATGGGCGCGGTCATCAGGTGGCGGGCCACGAGAACGGCTTCTTCCTCGGCGGCACGCTATTCGACGACGTGACGACCGAGATGAAGATCTATCGCGAGGAAATTTTCGGGCCGGTGCTGTGCGTGGTGCGCGTGCCGGACTTCGCCTCCGCAGTCAAACTGATCAACGCCAACCAGTTCGCGAACGGCGTGTCGCTGTTTACGTCCGATGGCGGCATTGCGCGCGCGTTCTCGCGGCAGATCGAGATCGGCATGGTGGGCATCAACGTGCCGATTCCGGTGCCGATGGCCTGGCATTCGTTCGGCGGCTGGAAGAAGTCGCTGTTCGGCGATCATCACGCGTATGGCGAAGAGGGCGTGCGCTTCTATACGCGCTATAAGAGCATCATGCAGCGCTGGCCCGACAGCATCGCGAAGGGCGCTGAATTCACGATGCCGGTCGCGAAGTAGTCTGTCGTAAGCATAAAAATGAACATAAAAATGCTTAGGAGACTGAATGATGAGTCATAGCGAAAGTACGTCCACGGCCTCGCGGCGGCTCGAAGGCGAATTCGACTACATCATTGTCGGCGCCGGCACTGCGGGCTGCGTGCTGGCGAACCGGCTCACCGGAGATCCTGACGTCAGCGTGCTGCTGCTCGAAGCGGGCGGCAAGGACGATTACCACTGGATTCACGTGCCGGTCGGCTACCTGTATTGCATCGGCAATCCGCGCACGGACTGGCTCTACAAGACGCAGGCGGAAGCGGGACTCAATGGCCGCGCGCTGTCGTATCCGCGCGGGCGCGTGTTGGGCGGCAGTTCGTCGATCAACGGCATGATCTATATGCGCGGCCAGCGCGAGGACTACGACGAGTGGGCGCGCGTGACCAACGACCGTTCGTGGTCGTGGGATGCAGTGCTGCCGGTCTTCAAACGCAGCGAAGATCACCACGGCGGCGCCAACGAATCGCACGGCGCGGGTGGCCCGTGGCGCGTCGAAAAGCAGCGCCTGAAGTGGCAGATTCTCGAAGAGTTCGCGCAAGCCGCGCAGCAAACCGGCATTCCCGCAACGGACGACTTCAATCGCGGCGACAACACCGGTGTCGGCTATTTCGACGTCAACCAGAAGCGCGGCATTCGCTGGAATGCGTCGAAGGCGTTTCTGCGGCCCGCCATGAAGCGGCCGAATCTCACGGTCATGACCGGCGCGCATACGCAGCGGGTCGTGTTCGAGGGACGCCGCTGCACGGGCGTCGAATATCGTGGCGGCGAGGTCGACTATCTCGCCCGGGCGCGTTGCGAAGTCATTCTTGCCGCGGGCGCGGTCAACTCGCCGCAACTGCTCGAACTGTCCGGCGTCGGCGATGGCGCGCGTCTTCAGAAGCTCGGCATCGAAGTCGTTCACGATCTGCGCGGGGTCGGTGAAAATCTGCAGGATCATTTGCAGTTGCGCATGGCTTATAAAGTCGAAGGCGTGCGCACGCTCAACACGATGACCGCGCACTGGTGGGGCAAGCTCATGATCGGCATGCAGTACGCGTTGTTCCAAAGCGGGCCGATGTCGATGTCGCCGTCGCAACTCGGTGCGTTCGCCAGGTCCGATCCCGACGATCGTTCGCTCACACGCCCCGATCTCGAGTACCACGTGCAGCCGCTTTCGCTCGATCGCTTCGGCGAGCCGCTGCATCGCTTCAATGCATTTACGGCGTCGGTGTGCCAATTGCGTCCCACGTCGCGCGGCAGTATCCATATTGGATCGGCCGATGCATCGGCGCCGCCGTTGATCGCGCCGAACTATCTCTCCACCGATTACGACCGCCACGTCGCCGCGAACGCATTGCGTCTCACGCGCCGCATCGCCGCGGCGCCCGCGCTTGCGCGCTATCGGCCGCAGGAGATTCTGCCGGGCATCCAGTATCAAAGCGAAGCCGAGTTGCAGCAGGCCGCGGGCGCGGTCGGCACGACGATCTTCCATCCGGTCGGCACCTGCCGTATGGGCACGAGCGACGATCCCGCCGCGGTCGTCGACAACCGCCTGCGGGTTATCGGCGTCGAGGGCTTGCGTGTCGTCGATGCGTCGGTGATGCCGAACATCACGTCGGGCAACACGAATTCGCCGACGCTGATGATCGCCGAGCGCGCGAGTGCGATGATTCGCGAAGATCGCCGCGCACACGCAAGCGGCAGCATGTCCGCGCAAAACAGCATGTCTGCGCCTCTGTCGGCGCTGTGATGGACGTGTCGCTTGCGCACGGCGACCGCTCGGTCCACTTTCACTAACAGGCGTTAACAAAATGAGTTCTTCAGTTTTCGCCAACAGATGATGCAGCAGGCGATTTTCATGAAGGCTTCGTGGATAAACGCAAGGCGTTCGAAGCGGATGCGCAGTCGTCGAAAGTTGTG
>NZ_JAAGPQ010000007.1:0-233 GCF_017104985.1 Paraburkholderia sp. Ac-20342
ACTAATTGTAAGTCAGGGTGGAGAAGTGATACGAGAGGGATGAGAGAGAGGAGAGGGAGGTGTACAGAACTATGAAAGGCGCACGAGCAAAGAGAGGGAGGGAGGGTCACTAAGAGGAAGGGGTAGGGTGATAGTGGAAGACGTGAACGCAGATGGTAGGTGAGGTTGTGAGAGAAGAAGTTAAGGGTCTAAATATATAGAAGGTCAGATATTATTTTATTTTTTTTTTTTTT